>JBKDJT010000305.1:0-6043 GCA_046345435.1 Bacteroidota bacterium | reverse complement strand
GGTTATTGGTTATAAATATTAAAAAATAGTAAAATAAACCAACAACCTACAACTAAGAACCAGCCTACTCAGCCCAACTCATCGTATAATGTACGTTCTCCAGCTCAAGTGCCTGTTTGGTGAGCATCAAAGGACGGAAAGTATCTACCATTACCGCTAACTCTTTTGTCTCTTTTGCACCAATGCTTTTTTCCACTGCACCCGGATGTGGACCATGTGGGATACCTGCAGGATGAAGGGTAATCATACCTCTTGTTACATTCTTACGGCTCATAAAATCGCCATCAACATAATAAATCACTTCATCACTATCGATATTGCTGTGATTGTATGGAGCAGGAATGGCCTGAGGATGATAATCAAATAACCTGGGCACAAAGGAACACACAACAAAAGCGTTGGTTTCAAAAGTCTGGTGAACCGGAGGAGGTTGGTGCACCCTACCCGTGATCGGCTCAAAATCATGAATCGAAAAAATATACGGATAGCAACAACCATCCCACCCTATTACATCAAACGGATGCGTACCATAATGAAGTCCATACATCATTCCTTTCTTTTTGGCACGTATCAGAAAATCACCTTTTACATCAAAGGTTTCCAGATCCTGTGGTGGACGAATATCTCTTTCACAGTATGGAGAATGCTCCATCAGCTGGCCGTACTTACTCATATATCGTTTTGGAAAACGAAGCGGTGTGAATGACTCAACGATAAAGAGCCTGTTACGATCATCCTTAAACTCTATTTGATAAATGGTACCGCGTGGCAAAACGATATAATCGCCGTATCCGAAAGGCAACTGACCATATTGCGTTTTCACGACACCACTTCCTTCATGGACAAAAAGCATCTCATCCGCATCTGTATTCTTATAAAAAATATCACCGGTTCCACTTGTAGGAGCAGCCAGTACAATATGGCAATCGTTATTTACCAATACAGGAACACGACTCGTCAGAAAGTCGCCTCCGGGCTTCAGATGAAATCCTTCAAAACATCGATGCTTCAACATTTTTTCTTCGGCAATCTGCGGACTCACATCTACCTGTGGCTCCACACGAATAATTTGTGTCGGTGGATGCGTATGGTACAGCAATGAATAATCATCGCTGAAACCTTCGGTAGAAAATAATTGTTCACTATACAAACCACCGTCGGGTTTTCGGTATTGTGTGTGACGCTTATGAGGAATCGTTCCTAGTTTATAGTAATAAGGCATAATTATTTATTTATATTAAAAACAAAATGATAGCAATTTCAGCTTTTCTTTCAATCAGAATGAAAAGGGAGACAGTTCAAGTGTTGAAATCAGAAAAACATATTTCCACTTTCGCTTATCAATCCAGTATAAAAAATTTCGGCAGAATAGCATAAAAACAATCGTCTGTAAAAATAATCATTCCGTATATATCTTCGATGAAAGAAATTTGCAACTGCATGACAAGAATCGGACTAATTTCTGATACGCACGGATTTCTCGATGAGAAAGTAAAATCGCATTTTGAAGAATGTGATGAAATATGGCATGCGGGCGATTTTGGAAATATTTTCATTGCAGAAGAGCTAAGAAAAATAAAACCGGTCAGAGGTGTTTACGGCAATATTGACGGGCAGGATGTACGTAACGATTTTAAAGAAAACTTATTCTTTACCTGTGAAGATGTTTCTGTTTTACTCAGACATATTGGCGGCTCGCCACCCAACTATAATCCGGAAACAAGAAAACTCCTGGATCTACACAAACCTCAGCTGTTTATTGCAGGACACTCGCACATCTTAAAAGTGATTTACGACGAAAAAAAACAATGCCTACATATGAACCCCGGCGCAGCAGGTCGTCAGGGATGGCATCAGGTAAGAACCATTTTGACATTTGCAATTGATGGTAAAGATATTCGTGATTGCAAAATCATAGAGTTGGGGAGAAGAGGAAGCAGTAATTAAAAGACCAAGAGACGAAAAGACCAGCAGTCCATATATCTTATCACTTAACTCATCATTTATCTAAATAACAGGTAACCGCCAACTGTTAACCGTTAACAGCTAACAACCTTCCAACGCCTGCTCAATGTCTGCAATGATATCACTGATGTGTTCTAGTCCGACTGAAATTCTAACCAAACCATCAGTAATTCCAACAGCCGCCTTTTCTTCTGCGTTAAGTTTTGAATGTGTTGTAGACGCAGGATGAGATGCAATGGTTCGGCTGTCGCCAAGATTATTGGTCATGCTTAGCATCTGAAGCGCATTGAGAAATTTTCTGCCGCTTTCCAATCCACCCTTTAATTCAAATGTAACTATGCCACCTCCATTACTCATTTGCTTTTTCGCAATTTCATATTGAGGATGTGACTCTAGAAATGGATATTTTACATTATTTAATTTCGGATGATTTTGCAGATGTTGCGCCAACTTAAGCGCATTGTCTGCATGCTTATCCATACGGACTGAAAGGGTTTCCAGACTCTTCGACAATACCCATGCGTTAAATGGACTCAAAGAAGGTCCCGTATTGCGAACAAATAAATAGAGCTGATAAATCAAATCTTTTTTCCCGACAACCACACCGCCGAGTACACGACCCTGCCCGTCAATAAATTTAGTTGCAGAATGAATCACCAGATCTGCTCCGTATTCAATTGGTTGCTGAACAACAGGTGTGGCAAAACAGTTGTCGACCACAAACAATACCCCACGCTCTTTACAAAGTTTACCCAGGTACTCCATATCGATAATATCCAGTCCGGGATTTGACGGGGTCTCCACATAAAGTAACTTGGTATTCGGACGGAACAGTGCCTCAATTTTCTCCGGCTCATTCATATTAAAATAAGTCGACTCTACTCCCCATTTGGGTAAATATTTTGTAAGAATAGTATGAGTAGAACCAAATACTGCTGATGCTGAAAGAATATGATCTCCCTTCGAAAGAAAAGTCATGAACGTTGAAAAAATTGCAGCCATTCCCGTACCTGTGGCAATACCATCTTCCGCCCCTTCCAGCAAAACCATCTTTTGTATGAATTCATCAACTGTAGGATTTGAAAAACGAGAATAGATATTAACGTCAAGACTGTCATCTGTAAAAGCCTCGGCCATATCCTCGGCTGAATCATATACGAAACTGCTTGTCAGAAATAACGGAGTACTATGTTCCTTTTGCGCCGTTCTTTTCGTTTGCGTTCTGATTGCCTGTGTTTGCTGATGTTTTGACATATAATAAGATTACGAAGCTTTAGGCTCAACTAATTGGCCGTTTACTTCTAATGTGAATGAAATAGCAGCTCCTGCAAGTCTAAGCGTTTCTGCCACTGAACAATATTTGTTCATCGACAACTCAATTGCTCTTAATGCCTTAGTCGGATCAATTTGTCCCTCCAGTGAATAATGAATACTGATTACTTTCCACAGTGAAGGCTCTTTGCCCTCTTCCCTTTCCCCTTTGGTGACAGCCTTAAAAGCTGTTAACTCCTGCTTTTGTTTTTTCAGAATACTAACAATATCTACCTCACTGCAGCCAACCAGTGCAGAAAGAAGCATTTGCATCGGACGAAAACCTTGCCCTCGACCACCACTCTCCACGGCGATATCGGTCAGCACATCATTACCCGCCGCATCCTTGTGCGTTAGTCCATAATCCCCGGTATTTAATATAGAATGAATTTCAACCATGGATTTAATTTGACGCGAAGATAAAGCAGCAAAATCAGTTTTGGCCGACTATTACCCGACAAATTAAGTAGATTGATAAAAGATAAGCTCCAGCGTTTATTTTTGCACCGGTCGAACAAAAAGGCCCCGGCAAACAATGAAGAAACAGACCCTGGTCATCAAACTGGGTTCTGCCCTGTTGAGCAAACAGGATGGCAGCACCAATTCCTCCGTTATTCGAAAAATAGCAGATGAGATTGCCTCTGTTTCTTCCAGCTACCGCATCATACTGGTAAGCAGCGGAGCCGTAAGCAGCGGAAAACAGTTTCTTAAACAATACAAAGGCACGCTCACCGAGCGAAAGGCTGCCGCCGCAATCGGCAATCCAATTCTCATCGAACTTTACCGAAAGCAATTTGCCCGGCACGGCATCACCGTTGCCCAGGCTTTGTGCGAACGACATCATTTCAGCAACCGCAATCTTTTTGTGCAGTTAAAAAACACATTCGAAGCTTTTTGGAAAAACGGAGTACTGCCCATTGTGAATGAAAATGATCTTATCAGTAATAATGAATTGAAGTTTTCAGACAATGATGAACTGGCAACACTGCTTGCAATTGGCTTCAATGCACAAAAGATGATTCTCTGTACATCCAGCAACGGCCTGCTGAACAAAGAAGGGAAAATCGTTTCAGTTGTTCCATCCATCAACACAGAAATTTATTCTTATGTCACTAAAGAAAAATCATCTGTGGGACTGGGCGGCATGTTATCCAAAATAACCTTCACACGTCTTGCTACTTCTTTAGGCATTGAAGTTTATATGTCTGGCCTCATTGGCGGTAGTCCTATTCAGAAAACTCTTAAAGGACTACAGGGCACTTGTTTTAAAGCACATCGTTCCACATTGAAAGATCGCCAGAAGTGGTTGTTGAGCGGATCGGTCACCGTCGGACAAATACATGTTGATGAAGGTGCGGAGAAAGCATTGACTGCCCGGAAGAGTTTACTAACTGTAGGTATTAAACGAACTGAAGGCACTTTCAATTCCGGAGAAGTAGTACAATTAATGAATACCATGAATATGATTATCGGAGTTGCTAAAACACGTATGAGCAGCAAAGAGATTCATGCGCTTCGCTCGAGCAAAAATCAAATGGCAGCACATGCCAACGATATCGTTCTTTTCTAAATATGGTTTATGATTAGCATGATAAAAAAAATAAAACAAACACACGCATCGCGTATAAAACTTCAGCAGACAAGTAGCAAGTCTATTAATAATTTTTTACAAGACTTTTCAAATCAGTTGGAAGCACAAGCGGCAACAATCATACGTGCCAACAAAAAAGATCTGATCAAAATGGATCCTTCCAACTCTCTGTATGATCGACTTTTACTTAATGAAAACCGTATTCGTCAGATTGCCGGCGCTGTCAGAAAAGTAAAAAAACTCACCGACCCTTGTGGCAAAATCCTGGAAAAAAGAAAACTTGAAAGCGGGATACTACTTGAGAAAAAAACTGCGCCACTGGGAGTTGTAGCTGCCATCTTTGAATCAAGGCCCAATGTGGTAGCCGATATATCAGCTCTTTGTATCAAAAGCAGAAATGCCGCTGTTTTGAAAGGAAGTAAAGATGCAGATAATACGAATCGCGCGATCATAAGCATCATTCATCAGATGTTGAAAAAAAATAATTTACCTGTAGAGTTGATACTCCTTCTCCCTCCGGAACGAGAAATAGTAAACGAACTATTCACAGCTACGCGATTTATCGATGTAATCATTCCTCGCGGAAGCAATAATCTTATTCAACATGTTCGCGCCAACAGTAGGGTGCCTGTGATTGAAACAGGTGCCGGTGTTTGCCATGCTTACATACATAAAGATGCTGATTTGGAGATGGGAGTAAATATCGTCTTCAATGGCAGAACCAGCCGTCCATCTGTTTGCAATTCCATTGACAGCATATTGGTTGATGAGCAGATAGCAAGTAAATTTCTTCCTCTGCTTGCCAAAGCATTGAAAGAAAAACAAGTAGAGATCTATGCCGACAAAACAAGTTATGGCATACTTAAAAGTTATCCCTATTTAAGGAAAGCATCCAAAGAAGATTATTACCGCGAATTTTTATCCCTTGCCTGTGTTGTTAAAGTTGTAAAGGATCAGGATGAAGCCATGGCACATATAGAAGAGTACGGAACACGTCACAGCGAAGTCATTATTACTAAAAATAACAAAGCTGCAGATCGCTTTCTTGAGTTTGTTGATGCAGCAACTGTTTATCATAATGCCAGTACGCGTTTTACCGACGGAGAGGAATTTGGTTTGGGTGCAGAAGTCGGCATCTCAACTCAGAAATTACATGCACGCGGGCCTTTTGCACTC
>JBKDJT010000304.1:0-9016 GCA_046345435.1 Bacteroidota bacterium | reverse complement strand
CTTTCAATACAAGCACTGATGCGACGCTTTCGGCTCCTGGTGCTGGAGAGAGTTTTCATACTTTGATAATTAATAAGCCGAGCGCGGGGTCTATTGGGACCAACTTTATTGGTTACAGAGTTTCATTAAATAGTCCGGCTCTGGTCAGCAATATTCTTAATTTAACTTCCGGCTATTTTATAACCACGCCAACTAATCTGATGACGATAGGAGCAGTCGGGTCTGTTACAGGAACAGGTACTGACGGAACCGGTGGTGCTATTGAATCTTTTGTTGACGGGCCATTACGTAAAACCGGTACTTCAAACTTTGTATTCCCTTCCGGAAAAATAGTGGTTGGATCTCCTTACAGCGAATATCATTATCGTCCGATAGGGATCAGTACACTTGGCTCAACAAGTTTTGACTATACTGCTGAATTTATCAGAGGAAATCCTTACACGCAAGGTTTAATTAGTCCAGCCGCAACTGCAGCCGGGCTTCAGGCCATCAGTTATTGTGAATACTGGAATCTTACTGGTACAGGGGGGCCTACTCCTATAACCGTTACACCATCCTGGTCTACCCATAATGTATGGTCAAGTCAATGTAATAATACAGCTTATGTAATCAACTCAACCTTTTTGAGAGTTGTTCCTTTCAACGGACCTTTCCCTCTTACCGGAGCTAGTCAATGGGGTAATACCGATTTTGGGAATACAGGTACTGGTATCGGAAACCAAAGCTATATTCAAAATATTTCATGGAATGGTGCACTCAACTACAATAAGTTTGTACTAGGTACTACCAACTGGCAACAGGCACCTCTTCCATTTGAAATGAAATATTTCAAAGCGTCCGGAAAAGAAAATCTTGTTCAACTGGAATGGTCGCTTAATTTCAATCAACAAGTGAAGTCTTTTGTGATTGAACGTAGTCGCGACGGTATACGTTTTGAAACACTGAAGCAAGTTATAGCAAGAAGCAACGAAACGAATGCTTCTTATGCAGATGCGGATCCTGCTCCATACAATGGTTGGGGTTACTACCGCCTTCGTATAACTGATATATCCGGACAAATCACTTATACCTCTACACAAAAAGTTTGGTTTGGTAAGAAAGGATCATTTATTCAGGTTATACCAAACCCAGCAGTAAATGATGTATGGATCAGTATCGCGCAACCGGAGAAAATAACAGAGCTGAATTTGATGAACAGCATAGGTCAGGTTCTTTACAAAACAAACAAGCTAAACTCTCTCAACCGCAGTGATGTTTCATCATTTGCCCCCGGAATTTATTATCTGAGAATGACAGGAAAAGATGGAGTGTTTGTGGAGACGGTTGTGAAAAAATAATTCGGTTGTCGGTTATCAGTTATCGGTTGTCGGGTTTCAGTTTTCACAGAATATCTCTGCGTTTAACTCTTTATCTCATTTCTCTGCGCCAAAATCTTGAAAAAGACCGAGAGAACGGAATAAAGAAGCTATAAAATAACCAACAACCAATAACCAACAACCAATAACTATACAGCAAAACTCTCCCCGCAACCACAGGTTCTGCTTGCATTTGGGTTGTTGAAGTAAAATCCTTTTCCGTTTAAGCCTTCACTAAAATCAAGGGTGGTATCTACGAGGTATAAAAAACTTTTTAAGTCGGTCACAATTTTAACGCCGTTGTCCTCAAATACCTGATCGTTTGGTTTTGATTCATTGTCGAAGTCAAGCTTATAACTCAACCCGCTACAACCTCCACCAACAACCGATACCCGCAAAAAATACGAAGCATCCTTGTCGATTGAAGCCTGTTGCATCAGGCTTACTACTTTTTCTTTTGCTTTGTCACTTACGTACAGCATAATGAATTACTCAATTGTAATGCAAAGTTAAGGAGGTTTCATTTTCTCCGGTTTAACCGTTGATGTTCTCCTCCTTTTGTAACTCTCGGATCAAAAAAATGATTTCCTCCGTTTTTTGGGTCAGCAGGTTTTCATCTGTTTCCCTGCCTAAACTAAACCTGATTGAACTACGGCTGTCTTTATCATTGAGACCCATTGCAGTTAGGACATGACTTGGTGTTTGCAATTCGCTGCTGCAGGCACTTCCATTTGAGATGGCCACTATTTTAGCAAGTCTGCCAATCAGAGACGCATGATTTTCTAAATGAAAACAGCAATTGCTGATATGAGGAAGACGGTTTGTACTATTGCCGTTGATGCTCACTTTCAAATGTTGATGAAATGTTTTTTCCATCTTTTCTCTCATCAAAGTCAAACGCTTTGCATCATGTAAAATTTCATTTTTTGCAATCTCTGCCGCCTTTCCTAAACCAATAATACCCGGTACATTTAATGTGCCGCTTCGCAACCCTCTTTCTTGTCCGCCGCCGGTTATGTGTGATACCAGCTGTACACGTGGATTTTTTCTGCGTACATAAAGTGCACCAACTCCTTTGGGCCCATAAAGTTTATGAGCAGAGAATGCCAGCAAATCGATTTCAGATTCGAGAACATTTAAGGGTATTTTTCCGGCCGACTGGGAAGCGTCACACAAAAACAAAACGCTTTTTTCTTTGGCAATTTTTCCGATTTCATTGATCGGGTGAATGACTCCCGTTTCATTGTTGGCATGCATCAATGCAATGAGAATGGTTTTTGAGGAAATCGCATTTCTCAATTGATCTAAATCAATATTTCCATTTGCATCAACATACAGCTGCGTTAAAATCATTCCGTTTTTTTCCAATACTTCACAGGTATCAAGAACGGCTCGGTGTTCGGTATTGCAGGTAATGATGTGGTTCCCCTTTGAAGCATAGGCGGCTGCCACACCTCTTAGTGCGAGGTTTAAACTTTCTGTAGCCCCAGAAGTGAAGATGATTTCTTCGGGTATGCAACCAATAAGTTCGGCAACCTGTTCGCGTGCAAGTGAAACAGCTTCAGCAGCCTCCCAACCTTGCGGATGTAGTTTACTGGATGCATTGCCGTATTGTTCCCTGAAAAAAGGCCACATAGCTTCCAGCACACGCTGATCAACCGGAGTAGTTGCTGCATGATCTAAATAAAGCGGATAGGAACTCATCCTTGAAAGTCTTTGCTTCAAAGTTAGCAGCGATGGTTGTAACTTTCGCTCAAATTACAGTTATGCGTATTGTTGATCATATTGGTATCGCAGTGAAGGATTTATCCGTTTCTATTCCTTTGTTTGAAAAACTACTCAACACACCTTGCTACAAAACAGAAATGGTAGAAGGCGAACAGGTACAAACTGCTTTTTTTAAAAAAGGAGATACCAAAATTGAGCTGCTGGAAAGTAGTACTGCGGATGGGGTTATTTCGAAATTTATTGAGAAGAAAGGAGAGGGGATTCACCATATCGCTTTTGATGTAGAAGACATCGAGTCTGAAATCAGGCGGTTGAAAGAGGAAGGGTTTGTGGTGCTTAATGAGCAACCAAAGCGAGGAGCAGACAATAAGCTGGTATGTTTCTTGCACCCCAAAGGAACAAATGGCGTACTGGTTGAGTTGTGCCAGGATGCAAAATAAAAGCCAATGAAAAACCCCCTTAAAAGGGGGTTTTGTTTTGCTTACGTGGCGACTGCCAATTATTGTTTAATAAAACTTGTTTGTTGTAAAGTATGACCTTCTTCCACCACTCTAATCAGGTACAAACCCGGAGAAAGAGAAGAGGCATCAAATTGTAAAAGGTTTCCTGCTTTTGAAGCAATTGTTTTAACGAGCATACCGTTGCTGTTTATAACAAGAACCGACTGATTTCCTTTAATCCCGTCTTCGATGAAAATATTGGTTGTGCCAACTACCGGATTCGGATAAATTGAAAGTTGCTTTTGAATACGACCGGCAACTTGTACTACACCCGAATATTGATACATGCCATCTTCATCGATCATTTTTAAACGATACATTGTTGTTCCGTTAACAGGAGTAGGATCTGTGAAACTGTACTGACGTAAAGCCGCAGAGTTGCCGGCTGCAGCTATTGATCCAACAGAAGTCCATGTACGAAGATCACTGCTGCGTTCTACATTGAAAGAACGAGTAGCAGTCTCCTGAATAGTTGACCAAGCTAATTGTACGTTGTTATTCTGTACACGTCCACGGAACTCATTCATGCTTAATGGAAGTGAACCGCCTGCGATTCCACTTTGTGATATTGTAAGCGGGCCATTAAGTGTTTTTTGCTTAATCGGACCTGAACCTCCCCATACTTCATTAGGCCCAATCTGAATTTTTAAACTGCTTGTATTGCCGGAAGTAATAGATCCGCCGGGTAGAACATTGATCAAGCTGCCACAGTCAAGATATAATTTAGCAGAAGATTCAAACTCCAGGGTACCATAAACAAAGATTACAAGCTGCGGAGTTTTTGCAGGATCAGAAAAACAGGAAGACCCTTGTTTGTAAACATTATTTTTCAGTTTCACTACAGTGCCTGCAGGGATACATACAATCTGACCGGTTGCTGGCTCCTGATTGTTGTTCCAGGTAGAATTGCTATTCCAGTACTGGTTGCTGACAACAGGCCATTTGTTGGCGGAGGCTACACATCCTGCCGGAAGTTGTGCCTGAGAAACAATGCTGATCACCAGCAAAGAAAGCGTGTAAAAAATCGTTTTCATCTGTTTGGTTTTAATTAAAAATTATAAATAGAGGTACAAGAAACTGAATTAAGTCAATAAATAAATATTGCCGAATTAAGATAATCAAAGGTATTGGAGGAGACTCTCTTAGATGAAACCGGAGAGCATGTACGGATTCAAAAGAATTGGAGACTATAAAAGTAAAAAGATTATTCTGATATTTTGATCATTTTCGAAATAATTTTTTCCATTTTACCCGATCGGGATCCCTTTATGAGGGTCGTAGAATTTGTAAAATGTTGATTTTCAAACCATATTGATGCCTTCTCTGAATCTTCGAAATATTCAAAAGAATGATCAATTTTACCGAAATCACCTCCTACCAGCACTACTTTCAGCCATTTAAACTGGTTAATCAATTCTACGATCAATCGGTGTTCGGTAAGACTTTCTTCTCCAAGCTCAGCCATTGCTCCAAGCATGAGCACCTTATTTTCACCGGGTCTTTTTGCGAAATTTTCAATTGCAGCACGCATGCTGGTAGGGTTGGCATTATAAGCATCAAGGATGATTTCGTTGCTGTCCCATATAATTAACTGAGAACGGCTGTTGGAGGGCTGATAACTTTCTATCGCGCTATGAATTTTATCTTCCGGCACTTTGAAGAATGTTCCTACGGCAACAGCAGCAAGTACATTCGGCGTATTGTAATCTCCTACCAGTTGGGTTTGTATAGGTTTTGCCTGAAATGGCTTTGTGATTTGTATTTGCAGATAAGGACTCTGGACCAACAGTCTGCCTGTAACGTCTGCGTTTTCGGTACCATATGAAAATAATTGCCTGATACCAGTACTCATTTCGCGCAGATAATCCAGATCAAGATTTATAAAAACTGTACCTCCGGCTGCACGTATGTAATCATAGAGTTCTCCTTTCCCTTTTTTTACGCCTTCCAGTCCGCCAAATCCTTCAAGATGTGCTTTGCCAACATTGTTAATCAGACCATGAGTAGGTAATACATACTTGCAATAGCTTTCAATTTCTTTTTGGTGGTTGGCACCCATTTCAACCACTGCCATTTCAGCATCTCTTTTAATTTTCAATAATGTAAGCGGGATGCCGATATGGTTATTTAAATTTCCTTCTGTCGTATAGGTTTTAAAATGAGATGAAAGCACTGCGTGAATAAGCTCTTTTGTGGTGGTTTTACCATTACTTCCTGTGATAGCCAAAACAGGAATATCAAACTGCATGCGATGATGTTTAGCAAGCATCTGCAGTGTTTCAAGTACATTTTCGGAACGAATAATTCTTTCATCTGTCAACCCTGTATCTTCATCAACTATTACAGCAGCTGCTCCTTTTTCAAGCGCCGTCTTTGCGAAAAGATTTCCATTAAAATTTCCACCTTTTAGTGCGAAGAAGAGTTCACCCTCTTTCAGCTTACGGGTATCTGTTTGTATAAAAGGATGCTGAAGGAATATTTGATAAAGTTGTTGGATGTCCATTAGAAAATCTTAATTCAAAGATAATCAGTAAGTGTATGCAATAAAAAACCCCGGAATTTCCGGGGTTGAATTTTTTTTGATGACTGAAATTATCTTTTGCGATTGTTCTGTCTGCGTTGTTGGAACCAGTTACCTGTTCTCATGCCATTACCTTCCTGGCTGCCGTATCTTGTCATGGCACAACGGAAACCAATTGTTGATGTGCTTTGATCTTCTTCGAGGAAGCGGCGTGAACCCGGACTGAGCCAGTACGCACGGTCATTCCAGCTACCACCTTTATAAACACGGGTTTTATCACTTATCAGCGTTGTATTACCATAGCCGTATTTAACATTGCTCAGAGAGTCGCCATCAAGGTAGTCGATTACATAACCTTTTTGGTAGTTTCTTCTATTTTTTAATTCTTCTTCTGTTTCATCGCGGTATTTAATACGACCTAAAGAATCGCGCTCCGGTTTGCCTGAGCTCAAATCAATGCGCTGGAAGTTGTTTCCGCGATAATAGTTGAAATCGTCACCATCAGATGAAGAGAGAGGGCGGTATACGTCAGCTACCCACTCACTCACGTTACCAGCCATATTAAATAAACCGAAACCATTGGGGTAGAAGGCTTTAATTGGACCGGGAATTGCTGAACGGTCGTTCAAGCCACCCGCAACACCCATGTTATCACCAGCTCCGCGTTTGAAGTTTGCAAGAAACTGACCCTGCCATGCACCTTGCTGGGCATCACGTAATCCATTTACGTTTTGCTCCCAAGGATAAACTTGTTTGTTGGCTGTTAACTCTTCACCTCTTCTTTTCTCGTTTCTGCGAGGGTTAGGGTTCTGAGCAATATATCCGTAAGCGGCATATTCCCACTCCGCTTCTGTTGGTAGACGATAATCGGGAAGAATAACGCCTTCTTCCATAGTAATATTTGTAGGAGTTTGTTTAGTAACAGGATCTTTATAGTTTCCGAGTGCTTTTCCCGGATTTGCCTGGTATTCACCAAGTAAATAGGCTTTTGTATTGAAGTTTTCCTGTCCGCCACCTTGCATTTGCTTCTGGAGCTCTGCTTTTTTATTTGTGATGCCTCTTTCCCACAGCATAGACTCATTCACACGATCAGTACGCCATAAGCAATAATCAGAAGCCTGTTTCCAGGATACACCCACTACAGGGTATAGATTATAAGATGGGTGACGGAAATAATATTCTACGTATGGTTCGTTGTAAGCAAGTTCACTTCTCCAGCTGAGAGTGTCAGGCAGGGCTCTGTTGGTGATTGCTGTATCTTGAAAAACACGACTCAGCCAAAAGAGATATTCACGATAGTGTACGTTCGCCACTTCAGTTTCATCCATATAAAAAGCCGCAACTGTTACACGCTTTTGGATATTATTCCACTCACGCATCACATCTTCTTCAGTTGCTCCCATTGTAAACGTACCACCTTCTATGAATACAAGCCCGGGTCCGGTTTGTTGTTCTTTCTCTTTTGAAACACGAAATCCACTTCCTGAAGGATCATTGTAGGTCCAGCCTGTAGTTGATGACTTTTCTTGAGCCTTTTTGAAAATGCCTCCGTTCTTACAGGACATGAGCAGTGAAATGCTTCCCAGGATAAAAATTCCGCCTCTGGTTAGTGAAAAAAGGGTTTTCATTACTTCGTTTTGTTGATTAACGCAAATAAATTAAAAATATTGTTTACCGGAGGGTTCTTCCACCCCGGCAGATTTTGGTTAGCAAACTTAGGGTTTTATTTTATATGATATTCAATTAGGTAGAATTTAAAGTAATTTTGACTATGATGCTCAGGCAAACATCATTAACGGCATTACTTTTTTTGCTGCTTTTTCCCGCTTTTGCGCAACGCAACAACACAGGAACTTCTGTATTGCAGAATGGCGTCTGGGCAAAATTAGCAGTAAAAAACGCAGGGGTCTATCGGGTTGATCTTCCTCTTTTACAATCACTTGGTTTCAATCAAAATACGTTTCCAAGTGCTTCCATCCGCCTTTTTGGTAACGTTTCAGGAATGCTACCTGAGAATAATGCGATTCCGCGTACCGACGACCTTTCTGAAAATGCCATATTGGTATTTGATGGCGGTGATGGTGTTTTCAATGGCGCTGATTATTTTCTTTTCTATTCGGAAGGTCCTGATCGCTGGCTGAAGGATTCTCTGAATCAGCGGTTTCGCCACCAGAAAAATCTGTATAGCGCCGAAGCCTTTTATTTTATCACTATCGGAGGTGCTGGATTGAGAATTCAGCAAAGAGATCCAACGGCATCGGGAAACAAAACAGTGACTTCTTTCCGGGATCGGGTTTTTTATGAGCTCGACTCGGTTAATATGCTGAAAAGCGGAAAACAATGGTACGGCGAGGAGTTCGGAAATCTTCCCGGCAGGCCTTTATCACGTCAGTTTACGCTAAATATTCCTGCACTTATCAGTGGAGAAACCGCTTTCCTGCAATCTGAGGTAATCGGCCGAACTGCCGGAGCTTCGAGCACCATGAGAATAAGTGTTGGTTCATCTACTGTACTTACACATTTACTTCCTTCAGTTGGCACCGGTCAATACGATCAGATTGCATCTACAAGTAACACGGGCAACACTTTTATTCCCAATTCTTCAAACTCCATTTCTCTAACATACACTTTTCAACCCGGCGGCATCAATTCACAGGCATGGCTTAACTGGTTTGAAGTTTTTCCGAAGAGAAACTTAAGTTTAGCCGGAGTAAATCAATTGTTGTTTCGTGATTGGGAGTCGGTAGGCTTGGGGAATATTGCTGAATTCAGATTAACGGAAGCATCTGTCAATACCGCTGTATGGGATGTTACCGTACCTGAGAATCCGGTTGCACTCAAACCTGTAATACAGGGAAATGAGCTTCGATTTTCAGCTTCTGCCGAGAGATTAAGAGAATATGTTGCTTTTC
>JBKDJT010000303.1:0-6615 GCA_046345435.1 Bacteroidota bacterium | reverse complement strand
TTGCGCGTCTTGCATTGCAACAACTTGCATCAGGACAACATAAAATACAACTTGCCCCAAGCAACCTAGCAACGGGGACTTATATTGTTACATTAATAAGTGATAGCAGAAAAGAGTCAAAGAAGCTGGTTGTTCGTCAATAATATTATTTTACCTCATAAGCTTTCAATCCGCACTCAAGCCAGGTTTTAAATTCTACCGGATCAGGAGTATAACTTTTTGTGCGGGTCAATAATTTTTCATCACCATTGATGATCGCGTATTGTGGTTGTGCAACTGCTTCGAAATTCTCACTTTGAAAAGTAGCCCACTGATCTCCGATTGTCCGTATTTGTTTTTTTTGTCCGTTACGGGTGGTATAGGTTTGCTGACGATCAGCAGATAAAACAGTTCGGTCATCTACATACAAACTCACCACAATAAATTTTTCTTTCATCAACGTCAATACCTCCTGGTTGGTCCATACGTTTTCTTCCATGCGTCTGCAGTTCACGCATGCCCATCCCGTAAAATCAATCAATATTGGTTTCTTCTGCTCTCTAGATAAACTCAAAGCTTCTTCATAATCGCGTAATGGTTCAATACTTTTTTCACATAAAACAGGATGTTCATATAAACTATAGCATACAGGAGGAGGGAAGCCGCTGATCCATGAAATGTTTGCCATCCTTGTGTTGGTAACACCCGGAACAAGCAACAATGTAACAGTCGCAAACAAGCCTGCAAACACCATGCGTGTATTACTGCGAACAGGTTTGGCATCATCATGCGGGAAACGAATAAATCCTAAGAGATAAAGAACAATCGCTATTCCTATGACTATCCATATACCAAAAAACAATTCGCGTTTTATCAGTCCCCATTGCTCTACAAGATCTGCATTGCTTAAAAATTTTAATGCCATTGCCAGTTCCAGAAAGCCTAAAACTACTTTCACAGTATTTAGCCATCCGCCGCTTTTTGGTAAGGATTGCAACCATTGGGGAAACAAAGCAAACAGGGCGAAGGGCAGTGCAAGTCCTAATCCAAATCCGGCCATCCCGGCTGTGAGCTGCCAGGCACCTCCTTCATTCGTTAACGCACCTGCAAGTAAAGAGCCCAGTATTGGACCTGTACAGGAAAAGGAAACGATGGCAAGTGTTAACGCCATAAAAAAGATGCCGCTAAAACTTGTCATGCTCGACTTAGAGTCTGATCCCGCTGCCAGTGTCCCCGGGAGTGTGATATCAAAAAAGCCAAAGAATGAAATAGCAAAGACAACAAAAATGACAAAGAAGACCAGGTTAAGCCACATATTTGTGGAGATGGTATTTAGTATTTCCGGGTTCGTCTGGTCTAGCAAATGAAACGGGATGCTCAGCAACACATAAATCAGCAATATAAAAAAGCCATACAAAGAGGCGCGACCTACTGCCTGACGATGTGTGCCACTTCTTTTTGTGAAAAATGAAACTGTCAATGGAATAAGCGGGAAAACACAGGGTGTGAGCAGTGCAATGAGTCCGCCAAACAAACCAAGTAAAAAAATATGGAGCCATCCTTTTCCTTGTGTTCCTTCATCGCCACAGGCCGACTGCGGATGATGAATATCGATGGTATTTATCCGAATGCGCGACACATTCGAAATACCACCTTCGAGCGGTAATTCAAATTCATAAGTTTCTCCGGGAAAGAATTCATTGTCGCCACCAACAGTATATGTAAGCTTTCCTCTTAGTGCTGCTGGGATGGTTCCGTTTATACGAATGATTTGTTTTAAAACAATTTCTTTTTCTGCAATCTGCACTTCTACACCATCAAAGAGAGCGTCTTTATAAGTTCGAATTCCTTTTTCAGTTGAAATTGATGCAGCTTTGATGCTGTTATAGGAGAAGGATGTATTGGGTGATTCTAGTCCGGTTTCTGAAGGGGCAGACAGATAAATAAATTTCCCAACAGGAACTGTCGCAGTCGCTGTCAGCTCATATTCATTCGTCTGATTTTTTTTTGTACTTAATTTCCATTTGATTGCCACAGAGTTTTGGGCACTCACAGATGTAGAAACAAAGCAATAAATGAAAAACAGTAAAAGGGAGAAAGTTCTCATAACAGCAAGGTACAACAGCTCTCTGAAAGAAACTTATCAGAGCTTAACAGAAAACTTTACTGTTTCAGGAGGAAGGCATTGTTTATCATCGCACACCATAAACTCAATTTCACCGGTTATGGCTGTTTTGGCTTGTCCTTTCAGTGTTACAACCTGAACAAAATCTACCGTTTCCTTGTAAAATCTTGATCTTGTTTTGGTTGCTTTTTCAACCTCATCATACAGCTTTCCTACTTCTTTTATTTTACCGGAAAGGGTTGCCAATGGATTTTTATTGAATTGAATGGTAGTAGGCAGGGCAATAGCATCTTTGGTCTGATTTTGGCTGTACAAATGCCAGCCTGGCTGGATCGTTGCGGATAAACGAATTTCATACTGATCGGCTTCCAGTTTTTTTGCCGAATATTTCCAGCTCACTTTTGATGCGCTTTGCGCATAGATTGACAACGTGAAAAATAAAATGGGAAGTAAGTAGAGAAGACGTAACATCTGCAATGATTTATCTCTGATATAATTGCAAATTATTTTGATCTGATTAAAGTAATCATCAGTTTAAATTGTTACTTCAGCACTTATTAACAAAGCTTTGAGAATTTTCCGGCCATCCGTATTTCCTAATATACTTGAAGTGGCTCTTTCCGGATGAGGCATCATGCCAAATACATTTCTGTCCTTATTACAAATTCCGGCAATATTTCTAAGTGATCCGTTTGGATTTGCTTCAGGCGTAATTTCACCTTGTTCGTTGCAATAACGATACAGAATCTGATTATTTTGCTCCAATTCGTTTAAAATCTGATCATCTGCATAAAACCTGCCTTCTCCATGTGCAATAGGTATTTTAAGCGCATCTCCTCCGGGGCCTGAAATAAATACGTTTTTACAAATAAACTGACGGCTTGCATTTCGCAACAACACTCCTGGCAGCAATTTGCTTTCGCATAATATCTGAAAGCCATTACATACTCCCAGTACTTTACCTCCGTTGTTGGCAAAGGAAATTACACTCTGCATCATCGGACTGAAGCGTGCAATGGCACCGCAACGAAGATAATCACCATAGGAAAATCCGCCGGGGAGCACAATGCAATCGTCAGTTGTAAAATCACTCAGGTCTTTGTCTTTATGCCACAACATCCTCACTTCCATGTTTAAATCATGTTGTAATGCATCCTGCATGTCACGATCGCAGTTTGAGCCGGGAAAAACAACAATGCCAAATTTCATGTCTAATATATAACTATCGTTTTAAATATTTTTAAGCTATGCAAATGTACTTTATCAGACAGAAAGCATCAGCTAAAAAATTGCCGTATGAAAATCCAACCTATCCCAATCCATACGGTAAGCTCCGGAAAAACTTTGGTTTTTGAGAAAGCATAAAAAGCTGCCACATAAAAAACCGAGGGGATAAATAAAATGGAGAGACTGCTTCCGTTTTTTCCATTCAGAAAAATAAGCATCAAGCAGAATAGCAGCAAAAAACTATTAAGTGCCCAGATCTTTCTGTTGAGGACTACCATTCGGGTAATGGATATGCGGCTATATATAAATCCTGCAAGAGCCGGGATAAGCAAAAGCACGAAATGGACCCATTCATATTTTTTCCCGAGATAAGCTAATGGTGATTGCCACTGAATTTCAGTGAAAACAGAGTTTGGTTGAAACTCATTGTTGAAAAAATACTGAAATACAAAGAAAAAATAGAAAGGAAGCAGTAAGCCTGTAAATGAAACAATCCATTCCGCTAATTTAAATGGTCGTGTGATAATCAAAGCAACAAGAATGACTGGAAATAAAAGCAAAGCGGGGAAATAAAGAAAGCTGCAAACACCAATGGCGAAACCTGCATTAAACACATCTGTTTTTACTTTTTCTGAGTAATAGAGGTTGGTCATTTTTGGCCAAATCCAGACAAGCATGAGGTTCACTAAAATAACTGATGACCAGCTGTTCCAGGATGGGATAAGTGCTGTCAGAAAAACTACTGAAAAAGCTGTCAGCAGATTAAGCCCGTTATAGACCCTTTTTTCGTTTGTAAATCCATTTAATACAATAGCCTGAATAAAAATAAGCAGATAGGTTAGGATAGGATACAGTATTGGAAACTTACTGCCAAATGGATATAAAAGCTCAAGAATTTCTTTATAAAGCCATCCGTCAGATGCAAGAGCTGTCGGTATTACCGGATCGGTAAAAGCATTCAGTCTGAGTACAATACCCAGGAAAAACAAGAACAACAGATTGAGCGGATTGGCTCCGGAGAATAATCGGACCACTTTTTAATAGATTCAGGTGCAAACATTGAGAAACTCGGGCAACTATCCAAAAAAAGATCTCATCAATCATTAGAATTCAATGCGAACAAAGCCCACAGCATTGCGATAATTGGCCGGGACTATCATTTCTTTTGCTGAAATCTGTTTTGCAAAACGGATCATAAATTCAAATCCTTTGTCGACACTGCGCACCGGTTGTTGTCTGTTAATAGTGCCCGAACCATCAACAGTCTGCACGGAAAGTACAGGAGACCTTCGCATCCACTCATTATACAAAAACAGCAGCCCACTTCCCGAATTCATGATCTGGTAGGAAAGAAGGTTGTCGGTATTATCGTCGAATTGAGATTTGGCGAGCATATTATTCCACTGCATGCCACCGCTTTTATCGAATGAAAATACAAGCACATTGTCGCAATAGTAGCGAACCGACTGATTGCCGGAAAATCCGCTGCCCCATCCCCATGGGTTGCCCCATCCGCCCAATCCCCATGGGTTATAAGGGTTCCAACCCCAGAAACCACCAGGAGGCGCCATGCCCATATTTCCCCAAAGAAAAGGGTTGTCCCACCGGTTTAAATTATTTCCGCGGTTGCTTGAATATGCACTTTCTGCCGTAACGAGTATGCCACCATCTTTACGAATAATAAAATGTTTGAGGTAATAGTCGTTGAAGGCATTTCTGATATTGTTTTCACCGCGTGCAATCTTTCTGAATTCATCATCAAACTCGAAGCTTCGTTCTTCAGGTGCTGTATTCATTGCTCTGTCGAGGGAAGCAAGGTAAAGGCCGTCGATGGATCCTCGTTTGGTATTTGAATAAAAAGAAAAGAGGAGGTATCTGCCGTTTGTATTATCAACCTTAATTCTGATTTCATCGATAAACTTCTGGTTCAGCGTGAGCGGTTGCCTGATTACTGAGTCTCCGATGGCAGGGTACACACATAAAGAAGCCTTACTGATGTATTCCTTCTCCGATTGCTGCCTTACATGCACAAATAAAAAGTTGCCTTCATTATCCAGATAAAAATCAGAAATGGATTCCCTGCTATTCTCCAAATAATAAGTGAAGGAACTGCGTCTTAACGGCATCAGATTAGGCGACAACAGAAGCGTTTGAAAATTAAATTCATCCCTGAACTTGTTTTGCATTTTAAACACCATCAGCTTCTTTTTGTCATCACTGGTGATGACAGAGTAAATCTTGGCGCTGGATGAGAAAAAATTAAGCTGGGTTGTATCAAGTTCCACAGGCTCTCCAATCAGTTTACCCTGACCATCCATTTTCGCGCCCATGCAATACAGAATATTTTTACGCTGAAACTGGTAGATAAATATGACCGACTCTTGTAAGGGGTATACCTGCACATCATTCACGCGATCAGGAATAAAGCTCAGTGGAATTTTATCACGAAGCCGCATATCAGTATCATAGATGGAAACAGAATGATTGTTGCGGTTGTTTTTGTAAATCAGATATTGTTGCTGATACTTGCCGAGAATCTCGAAACTCATGTTCCGGGCATCATCCCTTTCGGGTTCAGCATAAAATAATTTCTGTGCCGAACAAAAGCCGAATGGGATTTGTAAGGTTAGAAGAAAAAAAATGAATTGTTTCATCTTGAGTTGCAATCAGTATGACACAAAGTTAGACCGAATAGCTCTGAAGCGGTTCATAAATTTTAGACAATTATTATTGAATTATATAAAGGAAAATATAAACTAAGAAGATAAAATATGGCAGTCATAGGCATAACCGGAGGGACAGGAACAATTGGGCGAACGCTCTGTAATTATCTGCTTGACAAAGGCCATCAGGTGATTGTACTTTGTAGAGCTGCTCCCCAAAAACAACAGAAGAACATACAATACGTATTGTGGAATCCGAGTAAAAGAGAACTTGATGCAACGGCTTTGGCAAAGGCTGAATACCTGATCAATCTTGCAGGTGCCGGGGTGGCAGACAAACGATGGACTGCAAGCCGCAAAAAAGAGATTGCTGAAAGTCGTATAGGAAGCTGTGAAACCCTGGTTCGGTTTTTACAAACAAAACCTAATAAGGTAAAAGGGGTTGTGAGCATGTCGGCTATAGGTTGGTACGGGCCGGATCGGGGCAATGTGTTTACTGAAGACGATACTCCCTACGATGATTTTTTAGGCAACACATGTAAAGCATGGGAAGAAAGTATTGCTCCGGTATCATTACTCGGCAAACGACTTGTTTATTTACGTACGGGCATTGTATTGAGC
>JBKDJT010000302.1:0-3925 GCA_046345435.1 Bacteroidota bacterium | reverse complement strand
ATTGAGCAGCTTACCCCAAACGATCCGTTTTGCAGCGAGCGTTAAATTAGCTGTATTGTCAATGATACACGGGCTTTTGCCACCCAGCTCAAGCGAAACCGGAGAAAGTTGTTTGGCGGCCATTTCCATGACCTTGCTGCCAACGATGGTACTGCCGGTAAAAAAAACCCTACCGAAATGACACTGTTCGAGAATTGGCGGTAGCACTTCGCTGCCGATACCCGGTATGGCATGTATATACTGAGAAGGGAACTCATTGTTTATTAAAGTTTCTATCAAAGTGGAAGTGTTGGCCGAGTATTCTGATTGTTTGATGAGAACGGTGTTTCCTGCAGCAATGGCTCCTGCAAGCGGTCGCATCGTAAGAATAAGCGGATAGTTCCAGGGAGTGATGATGAGTGTGTTTCCGACAGGCTCAGGATAAATTCTGCTAACGGAAGGTTGCAGAAAAATAGGAGTCGGTACCCGACGCGGTTTCATCCATTTTCGGAAATTTTTTATTTGCACCTTTATTTCTTCATAGGCGGGACCGAACTCAGTGATAAAAACCTCTTGCGGATGTTTGTGCAGATCTTCATACAGGGCCTCTTCGAATTGTTTTTCGTTTTTTTTAATCAGCTGCCACAGTTTCTCCAGTTGCTCTTTTCTGAATGAAGCAGATCTTGTTGCGCCGCTATCATAAAACGCCTTTTGCGAACGATAAATTTCCAGGTAGTGTGAAGTCATGAGTTTATCAATAAATTTGGTCGATCCGATAAAAATAACAAGGAAAGTTACTGATAGTTTGAACAATGCAATTGTTCAGCGGAAAACCTGATCATCCTTTCATGTTTCAGCTTCTTTTTTTATTAATTTCAATCTTATGTCAGCTTATCGTCGTAAATCATGGGTTGAAAAACGAGATATTAACAAGGATCCGGTTGTAAAAAAGCTGGATAAAGATTTTGCAGATATGCATGCCGGAGAGAAAATGCTGATCGCAACGCCGTTGATAGTCGATAATTATATCAGACAAATTCAGTCAGGACATCAATTAAGTCTTGGACAGATGCGCAAGGATCTCGCTGCTGAATATCATGCAGATGTAACTTGTCCTGTTACTTCCGGTATTTTTTTGCGCATTGTGGCTGAAGCAGCCTGGGAAGAATACCAGGCAGGGAAACCCATAAAAAATATTACTCCGTTCTGGAGAATCATAGATACACGTTCCTCCGCAGCTAAAAAGCTTTCATTCGGAACTGATTTCCTTTTGGAAAGAAGAAAAAAAGAAAAGCTTCCTCCTTTATAAAAAATTTGTTTCATTTTTGAAGAATGGATGTTCTTGCGCCCAAAAATGATGAGTACTTTATGAAACAGGCCCTAAAACAGGCGCAGATTGCTTTTGAAGAAGATGAGGTGCCGGTGGGCGCAGTAGTGGTGATGGATGGAAAAATTATTGCCAGAGGGTACAACCAGGTTGAAAAATTAAATGATGCTACTGCACATGCAGAAATCATTGCATTGACCTCGGCATTTCAGCATTTGGGTGCAAAATATCTGCCAGAAGCAACGCTCTATGTAACCGTGGAGCCATGTCTGATGTGCGCCGGTGCAGTTTACTGGAGCAAAATCGGAAGGATTGTCTGGGGAGCAGATGATGAAAAAAACGGACATCAGAGGATGACGGGATCAGCTTCTCCTTTCCACCCTAAAGCAGAGATCTTCACCGGGGTTTTAAAAGAAGAATGTGCAGCCTTGATGAAGTCATTCTTCAGGAGTAGGAGATAAAATGAGAACTTGAATTTACAAGTCTATTTCTTAATTAGAGAGCCCCGTTTAATAAACCATATCTGAAAGTTGATGGCCATAAAGACTAGCCTGCAGGAGGTATGATAGTTAATGACAGTCCCTGGTTTTTTTAATGATTTTAAACATGGCCGCTAATTATCGGTAATGGTTAAGTAATTTTGTGTCTTCATTAAACTCAATCATTATGCCATTTAATTTAGCACCACTCCCTTACGCTCACGATGCGCTGGAGCCACATATCGACACACAGACCATGCAGATCCATCATGGCAAACACCATCAGGCATATGTTGACAATCTCAATAAAGCCATTGCCGGAACGGAACATGAGAGTAAAACAATCGAAGAGCTGGTTGCCCAAGCGGGTAAAATTTCTGTAGCCGTTCGTAACAATGGCGGAGGCCACTGGAATCATACTTTCTTCTGGGAATCTCTGGCTCCAAATACCGGAGGTGCTCCATCAGGTGAACTTGCTGAAGCGATCGATAAAACATTCGGATCTTTTGATGCATTCAAAGAGAAATTTGCCAATGCCGGGATGACACGTTTCGGAAGCGGCTGGGCCTGGCTTTGTATAAACCCGCAAAAAGAACTTTGCATTTGCTCTACTCCTAATCAGGACAATCCATTGATGGATGTAGCTGAATGTCCGGGTACACCTTTGCTGGGTGTTGATGTGTGGGAACATGCCTATTATCTCAAATACCAGAATCGACGTGCCGATTATTTATCTGCTTTCTGGAATGTAATCAGCTGGGATAAAATTGCAGCTCGTTACGCAGCGGCAAAATAATTATTGCAACAATAATTTATAGGATAAACCGTCTCTTATCAGAGGCGGTTTTTTTATGGCAAAGGGTCGTATCCGCTTCCACCCCAGGGGTGGCATTTTGAAATGCGTTTTATACTCAGCAAAAAACCTTTCAACACGCCATATTTTTTAAATGCCTGTAAGCTGTAGCTGCTGCACGTTGGCGTATAGCGGCACTTGGGTCCGATCATTGGGCTGATAACTAGCTGATAAAAACGTATCAGCAGTATAAAAGGATAGCTTAATAGTTGAGAAATTTTTTTCATTCAGATTTCCGGGTGGAACTGTTATTTCCTTCTTTATTGATGAAAGAAATCAGGCGATCGATCACTTGTTTCACCTGGGTGGATATTTCGGAGAAGGAGGGAAGTTCTTTTCCTACGTAAACAATAAAGACATCAAGGCCTTTTTGTTGTTCATTTGTTATTTCAAGTAGTTCGTTTTTCTGCAACCTCCATGCTTCGCGCAAAAGGCGCTTGATTTTATTACGGTGAACAGCTTTTTTGAAATACCTTTTTCCTGCACCAACACCAATTTGCAGATTCTTTTCCTCCGTTAATAAATACGAAACCCTGAATGGGTATAAATTCATGACTTTCCCGTCCCTGAAAAGCAGCTCAATCTTCTTTCTGCTTTTCAGGCGTTCCTGCCGACCAAGTGTGTATGTTTTATTTGCTGACATGAATAAACCCCATCTTAAAAATACATCATCCTCACCGAAAGAGCCGGTAGATTATATCCTTTGACCCGAGACCAAAAAAAAAGTCCTGCCCGGAAAGAGCAGGACTTTTTATCAGTTCCCAAAGGAATTATTTTTTAGCGCCTCTTTCGTCGCTTACAGTCAGTTTATGACGGCCTTTTTTACGACGGCTTGAGAGAACTTTTCGTCCGTTTGCATCTTCCATGCGCTTGCGAAAGCCGTGCGTTGTTTTACGACGACGCTTTGAGGGCTGATATGTGCGTTTTTGTGCCATTTCTTTCTTTTTTCTTTCTTAAAAAATATCCGGGGAGAAGCCGGAGGTTTTATTTCAGCCGGAGGGAACACCACTTCCCGCCGTTTGTGAAAGGACGGCAAAGGTAGGGAAAACCTATAAAATGCGAAAAGCCTTCTAAAAATGGATCCCTAAGGAATCGATTTCTATTGTCTCAGCTTAATTCTAACGCCCAAATTCATCTCCAAATTCTTCGGCGTATTTTTCATAACGCTTAATCAATTCTATATTCTTTTTTTCAATAGTGGTTAATTTAACTTTTATATCTGCCGTATTGGGTCCATACCAATCGTACATTTCAAACATGTCTCGCCAGTCTTTCTTTTTAATACAA
>JBKDJT010000301.1:0-8174 GCA_046345435.1 Bacteroidota bacterium | reverse complement strand
GTGTAATATGTTTCTTGGTTCTGATACCCTGTTCACGTAAAATTTGTGCACGACGACCGGCTATTTCTTTCGCCTCGCTTTCATCTTCATACACTTTGAATTTTTCACCCGCCTGCGGAGCTCCATTCAAACCAAGAATCTGAACCGGTGTTGACGGTCCTGCTGCATCTGCACGCTGGTTGCGTTCGTTGAACATTGCTTTTACACGACCATAGTATTGACCGGATACAACCAGATCACCTTGTTCGAGTGTTCCGTTTTGTACCAGCACAGTTGCAACATATCCACGTCCTTTGTCGAGTGAAGCTTCGATGATAGAACCGGTTCCTTCTCTTTCAGGGTTTGCTTTTAAATCGAGCAGTTCTGCTTCGAGCAATATTTTCTCAAGCAGTTTATCTACATTCAATCCTTTCTTAGCTGATATTTCCTGACATTGAAATTTACCACCCCACTCTTCCACAAGGATATTCATTTGTGAAAGCTGTTCGTAAATTTTCTGCGGATTGGCTCCGTCTTTGTCAATTTTATTGACAGCAAAAATCATGGGTACACCAGCAGCCTGTGCATGGCTGATGGCTTCTTTTGTCTGAGGCATCACTGCATCATCCGCGGCAACCACAATCACGGCAACATCCGTCACCTTTGCACCACGGGCACGCATAGCCGTAAATGCTTCGTGACCGGGAGTATCGAGGAATGTAATTTTTTTACCTGTGGCTGTTGCTACTTCATAAGCACCAATGTGCTGCGTGATACCTCCTGCTTCTCCGCTTACAACATTTGCCTTACGGATATAGTCAAGCAAAGAAGTTTTACCATGGTCAACGTGACCCATAATCGTAACAATCGGAGCACGCGGTGTGAGATCCTCCGGCGCATCTTCTTCTTCTTCTTCCTCCATTTCAAGCTGCTTCTCCATATCAATGAACTCAACAGTGAATCCAAATTCACCTGCTACGAGCTCAATTACTTCCGCATCCAGACGCTGATTGATTGAAACCATCAGTCCGAGGCCGAAACATTTTGCCACTACCTCAGTTGGAGATACATCCATCAGGCTCGCAAGCTCACTTGCGCTGATGAACTCTGTCACCTGCAACACATTGCTTTCTTGTCCTTCCCCTTCTTGTCCGGCAAGCTCTTCACGTTTCAGTTTACGCAACTTCGACTTAATGCTTTTTCCTTTTCCACCGCCACCACTGAGTTTGGCTTGTGTTTCACGAAGTTTGTCCTGTATAGCTTTTTCGTCGATGACTTTATCTTCTTTTCTCGCTCCGCCACCACCTCGCTGATCACGGCGACCTCCTCCTCCCTGAGGACCTCTTCTGTCGCCGCCGCCGCCACCATATCCGTGTCTTGCTTGTTTGTCTTCAATAGCAGGCTGGCTTCCTTTTTTATCGATGGGGATGCGCTTTCTTTTACGTTTTTCTCTGTCATCGGCTGAACCACCGGTTTGAACAGGTAAAACTATTTTACCTAAAATCTTGGGACCTTCCAGTACTTCCACTTTGATATTTTCGATTACCGCCTGTTCGGGCTCTGCGGGTTTTTCCGGTGCAGGAGGAGCTACCGTAACCGGTTCGGGTTTCTTTTCTTCAACCGGCTCAGCTTCTTTTTTCTTTGATTTGCCTTTTGCTTTTCCTGACACCTGGTCCAGATCAATTTTCGAAACAACTTTCGGTCCTTCAATTTCCGGCGCTTCCACTTTCACTACTTCCGGCGTTGTTTCCTGCTTCACTTCTTCAGGTTCAGCTACCGGAGCTTCTTCGGTTTTTTCAACCTCTTTGGCACTGGTTTTTTTAGTTGTTTCCTTACGGAAGCTGATTTCTTCTTCTTCTTTTTTCTTTCTTGCCTCAGCCATTCCGCCTTTCTGAATCTCTATCTGGTCACTTTTAATTTTTGCGGCCTTATCGGAAGAAAATTCTGCTTGCAGTGAACGATACCTGTCCTCCGACAATTTTGCGGTAGGTTTAATATCATCCCTGTTAAACCCTTTGCCAACAAGAAATTCTATCAGCGTGTCTTTGCCGATATTGAATTCCTTGGCGGCGGCCATCAAACGGGGTGTGTTACTTTCTGACATTCAGTTGTGTTAAATTAATACGATTCCTTTACTTATCAAATCAATTAATGATTATTCATTTTCAAATTCTTCCTGTAGTACGCGACGTACTTCTTCAATGGTTTCTTTTTCAAGATCTGTACGACGCTCCAATTCTGCAACCGACAATTCGAGTACACTGCGTGCTGTATCGCATCCGATGCGTTTGAAAGTATCGATTACCCATCCTTCAATTTCATCTGCAAATTCATCTAGATCGATATCGAATTGATCTTCTTCACCTTCGGTATCACGATAAACATCTATTTCAAACCCAACCAACTCACTTGCCAGTTTGATATTTACACCACGCTTGCCGATTGCAAGTGAAACCTGATCGGGTTTCAGATAAACATCCACCTGTTTATTTTCCTGGTCGATGTTCATGCTTGTGATTTTTGCGGGAGTAAGTGAACGCTGGATCAAAAGATTCAGGTTATTGGTGTAATTGATGACATCGATGTTTTCGTTTTTCAGTTCACGAACAATGCCATGAATACGACTTCCTTTCATACCCACACAAGCTCCAACCGGATCAATGCGATCGTCGTAGCTTTCAACAGCTACTTTCGCACGTTCTCCGGGTTCACGTACAATTTTCTTGATCACGATCAGCCCGTCAAATATTTCAGGTACTTCAATTTCCATCAGTTTCGCCAGGAATGACGGACTTGTACGTGAAAGTATAATAACCGGCGAGTTGTTTTTAAGCTCCACCTTTTTGATAACGGCACGAGTATTCTCTCCTTTTTTGAAATAATCCTGCGGAATCTGTTCACTCTTTGGAAGAATCAGTTCATTGCCTTCCTCATCCAGCAGAAGTACTTCTTTTTTCCATACCTGATAAACCTCTGCACTGATGATTTCGCCAATGCGGTCTTCGTACTTTTTAACAAGCACGTTCTTCTTGAGATCGCTGATACGGCTCGCAAGAGTTTGCTTGGCTGCGAGGATAGCACGACGACCAAAATCGTGAATGTCTACGTCTTCGTAAAGTTCTTCACCTACTTCGTAGTCGGGCTCTATCCGGGTTGCTTCGCTGTATGCGATCTGTGCAAGCGGATCTTCCACCTGTCCATCTTCCACGATGGTACGGCGGCGCATGATCTCCAAGTCACCTTTTTCGGTATTAACAATAACATCGAAGTTTTCATCACTGCCATATTTCTTACGGAGCAATGTTTTGAATACATCTTCCAGTACTTTCATCATGGTAGGACGGTCGATGTTTTCTGCGTCCTTAAACTCCTGGAAACTTTCAATTAAGTTGATACTTGCCATAATCCTGATGTTTAAAAGCCGGCATCATAAAGATGCCATTTTAAAATACAATTTGAATTTTTGTGTATTTGATATGATCGGTTAAAAATGTATGATTAATTATTTCCTGTTTTTTTCCTTTTCCTTTCGTTTCTTCTATAACAATCTGCGAATCATCTGCCGACAATAATTTGCCGGAAAATTTTCTGCCATCCGTAAGTAGTACCTCCACCGGTCTTCCGATATTTTTGATGTACTGCCTCGTAAGACGAAGTGGTTCATCTAATCCGGGCGACGACACTTCCAGTTCAAATTCACCCGGCGGAAACAAACCGCCGTCTTCAATGAGCTTATACAAGGCCCTGTTGCAAGACACACACTTGCTCAGCGGGAGTCCCTGGTCCGCATCGAGCAGGATTTGAATTTTGTTTCCCGGCTTGATGCGAACATCAACCGGAAAAGCGCCGGGCATTTCTGCCAGGACAGACTCCAGAAGTGTGCTGATCTGCTCCGTTTTCTGTTCCGTGTTCATGTTACTGAAATAAAGAAGGGAACGATTTCGTTCCCTTCACCTGTTCAATTCGAGTGCAAATGTACGACCATAGGGAGGAAAAAGCAAATGTTTTTTATTTAGGGAGTTGCGGGTAATGGCAGTTCTCGGTTTATGGTTCTCCGTTAGTACTGAAAGAAGCGAATGATCATTTTCTGTTCTCGGTTAGCAGTTATCAGTTCATTTTTTTATTTTCTTTTGCTCGCAACAATCAAAATCTCACATGGTATTTTTCCGCTCAAGAGGTAAGTCTCTGTAATTCCACTCATAAACCATCTCTCAAATCTCATATCTTCACTTGTCTTCCGGTCTCACGGTCTTCCCGCCTCCCGGTCTTTTCCTAAAAAACTATAGGTAAGATTTGATCATTTAAGATCTAGTTTTATGCGTTGAATGGATATTCAGCATTTACAGGAGGTAAAAATTAGCACAAGGGCTTTCAAAATACGTATCTTTGAAAAAAACACACGTATTATGACAGTCAAGTTAACCTTAACCATTGAAAAATCTGTCATTGAAAGAGCGAAGTATTATGCGAAAAAGACAGGCAGAAGCTTATCCGAGCTGATTGAAAATTATCTGGAAACCGTAACACAAATAAGTGATGAAGGGAACCTTTCACCCAAACTCAGAAAAATTACAGGTGCCATAAAACTTCCCGAAAACTTTGATGAGAAGAAAGAATTATCTGAATACTTTGAAAAAAAGCACCTTTGAAAAAAATCTTTATAGATACCAATATTATCATTGATTTGATAGCGGATCGCAGGCCATTTAGCAAATATGCGATTGCCTTATTTAAAAAAGCAGAAGAAAAAAAGGTTCATTTATACAGTTCATCTCATTCTATTGCTACAACTCATTATTTGTTAAAGAAATACATGGATGAAAAAGCGCTAAGGGAAGTACTTTATAATTTATTGGATTATTTAACCGTAATCGCCGTGGATGTAGCTGTTTTAAAAAAAGGACTTCGTTCCAGGCACAAAGATTTTGAAGATGCGATTCAGATCATCTGCGCAAGCTCAGAGTATAAAATTGACATGATTGTAACGCGCAATACGAAAGATTACAAATTTTCTGAGATACCGGTTTTAACCCCTGATGAGGCATTTTTAAATTTAGAACACTTGACCAGATGATTTAAATTATTATTCAGTTGGATTTTATAATCTACACGATTTTCCCTTAAATATTTTAGGATAATATATACCAAAAGTATATACATTTGTAGATAATATTTCTATTATGAAGAACCTATCGCTTAAACTCGATGATCAGATCTTTCAGGAAACAGAAACATTGACCCTGAAGCTCAATCTGGCAAGAAACCGATACATCAATGAAGCACTTGATTTGTATAACAAGCTGAACAAGAGAAGATTATTAAAAAATCAGCTGCTAAAGGAATCTGCAATGACCCGGGATGATTCAATGGAAATCCTGCGCGAACTTGAACAAATGACCGATGGGGATCAGGCAATTTGATATCTGGCTGGCTGATCTGAATCCTGCTTTAGGCACAGAGCCAGGAAAAACACGCCCCGTAGTAATCATTCAAACAGATCTCTTAAACAATACGCATCTGTCCACGTTAATTTGTCCGATTACAACCAATGTCAAAAAGGAAATTGAACTTCTGCGTGTACACCTAAAAAAGGGTCAAATTGACCATGCGAGTGATGTACTGGTTGATCAAGTACGCGCTATTGACAACAAGCGTTTAATCAAAAAAATCGGCACACTTTCCAGGGAACAGGCAAATCAATTAAAGTCGAACTTGAGAGTAGTAATGGACCTTTAAGACAAATACCTTAACCCCCAGTCAATCCGTTACTTATAGTTCAGTTCTTCGATGAGTGCACCGTTTGTCAGGTGAATTGTGTTGATGCGCAGTTTTTTTGCCGCTTCAATATTGGGAAGACTGTCGTCAATAAACAAAGTTTCCTGCGGCTGTAGACGATGTGTGTTTAACACAAACTGATAGGACTCGGGGGTGGGTTTTCGAAAGCCGATTCGGTGGGAATAGTAGGCCGCTTCGAATAAATCATCCAGTATTCTGCCCTCAAAGACAGCTTCATATTTTGTCTGAAAAGCACGCAGGTGGATTTCATTGGTGTTGCTAAGTAGAAAAAGACGATGTGTTTTTGCCAGTTGGGGCAAAAAGGCGATAGAGGACGAACGGAAATCGAGGAGCATGGCATTCCAGGCGTCGAGGATGGCCGTTTCGGAGGCGGGTTTTGGGAGTAGAGATTGAATCTGCTGCACAAATACTTTCTCTTCCTGTATTCCGGTTTCAAGTCCGCTGAATAATTCATTGGCATGGTACTGGCTGAACCATTGATTAAAATCTTCAACTCCCAGCTGGTGAAACGCTGTTGCGGTTGCATCGTAATTAATATTGAGCAGCACCCCACCCAGATCGAAGATGATATTGCGAACTTGATTCATTCAAAGAAATGATGAACAGCAAAAGAACGAATTTTCTATCTTTGGGCGCGTTTTGAAAGGTTATTAGTTGTTGGTTATTGGGTTATTAGTTATCTTTTTTTTTGTATTAAACCAAAAACAAACAACCAACAACTAACAACCTTTCGAGGGACCCTTAGCTCAGTTGGTTAGAGCATCTGACTCATAATCAGAGGGTCGCAGGTTCAAGCCCTGCAGGGTCCACGTTGAATATTAATGGGTTACATAGATTGTAGCCCATTTTATTTTATCATTCCGGCATATTTGCGAGATTAAGGGAAATAAAGACTTGCAGAGGCCCCCCTTCTGAATATTCTTGTGAGATGATAGCTTTTATTTATAATGAATAAAAATTTGATAACTATTTTGTCTATATTAGCTTTAATTAATTTACTATGAGATTCATTTTTTTATACTTACTTCTATCGTTAACTGTCATTTCAAATGGGCAATTAGTATCAGAGAAAGTAGAGACATCAACTTATATAGGAAAGGTTAAATCAAATTCAAGCATATTAGCTTCTTTAGAGTATCGTTTAGATGATAATAAGGATACTATTTATACTTTAAAATATAGAAACTTCAAGCTTTCAAATTTGTTAGAATATGAAACTTTTACCTTCAAGAATGACGGCAATACGATTAATCAGTTTTATGATATATTAAAATCATTTTTTACAGAAGAAAATAAGAAAAATAAAGAATATCAAGTAGCAGTTAAATTCAGAGACAAATCTCTTTATTTGTTTAATTGGAGAAATTTAGGCGTTACCAATGTAGGAATATCTCTTAGTAGATATAATATTGTAGACAACTCGATAGATTCAGGTTATTGCTATTTAACAGAAAAACAAATAAATAAGTTATTTAGCAGGGAAGACAATAATGACTGATCTGTTATTATTTATAAAATTCCTTAAATAATTATTGTATTTGATATTAAAAATCAACAATATGTTATTTTTCGTTTTTGGGGTCTTTGTTTTCTATTTAATAGATAGAGTCAAGGGATGGTTTATAAGTAACAGTGAAGTTAAATACAAGTCTTACATTAAGGCGACATCGGCTAATAATGGAATGCTAATAGGAAATATAATTTCAACAGGGTTTTTGAGTTTCCTGTTTGCCTTATTCTTTTACTATTTCATTAAAGTTATTTTAGAGCCTTAATATTATACGATATCATAAAATAATGAAAATTTTTAATTCTGAAAATTAAATATCACATTAATCTAATTCAACATAGTTCATTCACGAAACTTTCCTAATAGTCTTTTTGGGATATTACTGTTTTGTCTCTGTGCATGTGGGCCTACAAGAATATATGTTTCAGTACAACAGCTATTTGGATCTGCATTCATATAGCTGTTTACTATAGTTAGATAAAAATAAATGAAATAAGTTTTCCGGTTATTTATTACAATGTAATATTATAGTAAATCATTGACAATTTGCTTTAGGGAAATTAATCCCTGAGGCAACGAACAGAAAACCCTTTTTCCTTATCATCGTATTCTCTGGTTACTTTGTCAATATAGGAATGCAGCTTGCTGATCCAGGCAAAGTTTGGATTGTATTCTGTAGAGCTCCACCAGTAACCAGTAGTGCCAATTAGATTAAACTCTCCAATCGTGTTACGATAACCGCCCGAAGTACTAGAAAATCCGGAACTGTTGGTCGCACCAGTATTGGGAGGATCCCAACCGCTGGTTGCTTTCAACTTACCACCGGCAACAACATAACCACCTAAGTTATTTACCAAAGTCGCCCAATCTTCATCGGTTGGTATATGCC
>JBKDJT010000300.1:0-3931 GCA_046345435.1 Bacteroidota bacterium | reverse complement strand
ATCCGATTATGCTCAATGGTATAACGATCTGGTTTTAAAAGGCGGACTTGCAGACTATTCGGCAGTTAGGGGTTGCATGGTGATCAAACCCTATGGCTTTGCATTGTGGGAAAATATTCGAGATGTGCTCGATAAGATGTTTAAAGATACCGGTCATCAGAATGCTTATTTCCCTTTGTTTGTTCCAAAAAGCTTGTTTGAAGCAGAAGAAAAAAATGCCGAAGGATTTGCCAAAGAATGTGCAGTTGTAACCCATTACCGACTCAAGACGGATCCTTCCAAAAAGGGAGCTTTGATGGTAGATCCTGAGGCTAAACTGGAAGAGGAGCTTGTAGTTAGGCCAACCAGCGAAGCTATTATCTGGAATACTTATCGCGACTGGATACAGTCGTACCGTGATTTGCCTATTCTTGTTAATCAGTGGGCGAATGTGGTGCGTTGGGAAATGAGAACACGCCTGTTTTTGCGTACTGCTGAATTTCTTTGGCAGGAGGGTCATACCGCACATGCATCTATGGAAGAAGCCGTTGAGGAAACAAAAAAAATGCTGGAGGTGTATGCCACATTCGCAGAAGAATATATGGCACTGCCTGTTATCAAAGGGGTGAAGTCGGAAAGTGAGCGTTTTGCAGGAGCGCTTGATACCTACTGCATTGAAGCATTGATGCAAGATGGCAAAGCTTTGCAGGCAGGTACTTCGCATTTTCTTGGTCAGAATTTTGCAAAAGCATTTGATGTAAAGTTTTTAAGTAAAGAGAACAAGCAGGAATATGTATGGGCAACCAGCTGGGGAGTGAGTACACGACTTATTGGTGCATTGGTGATGGCACACAGTGATGATAACGGATTGATTTTACCTCCAAGAATTGCACCATTACAAGTTGTAATTGTTCCTATCTACAAAGGAGAAGAACAAAAGGAGTTGATCAGCTCTAAAGTAAGAGAAATTATAAAAGATTTGAAGGCAAAAGGAATTTCAGTTAAATACGACGACAACGACAGCAACAGGCCAGGATGGAAATTCAATGAATATGAAATGAAAGGAGTTCCTGTGCGTCTTGCCATTGGTCAACGTGACCTGGATAACAATGTGGCCGAACTGGCGCGTCGTGATACAGGCGAAAAGAAAAGTGTTTCACTTGAAGGTATCGCCGATTACATTTCAGATTTACTTGAAGAAATACAACAGTCTCTGTACAATAAAGCAAAACGCTATAGAGATGAGCATATTACACAAGTAAACAGCTGGGAAGAATTTAAACAGGTGCTGGAAACTAAAGGTGGATTTATTTCTGCTCACTGGGATGGCACTGCCGAGTCTGAAACTGCTATCAAGGAACAAACCAAAGCCACAATTCGTTGTATTCCACTAGAGCAAAAAGAGGAGGAGGGAGTATGTGTCTATTCCGGAAAGCCTTCGAAAGGTAGGGTGTATTTTGCTCAAGCTTACTAATTATCAGAAATTTTTATGCATCAGCAGGTGAAGGATTATTTTTCTGAAGGCAGGATGCTGTTGGTTGATAAACCGCTCAACTGGACTTCGCACGACGTGGTGGCTAAAATCAGAAATGCAATCCGTATTCAGAAAGTGGGGCATGCCGGTACACTTGATCCCCTTGCAACAGGAATGCTGATTATATGCACCGGGAAATTCACAAAGAAGATCAACGAATATATGGCGCGGGAGAAAGAATATACCGGTACCATTACACTGGGTGCTGTTACGCCTACCTATGATCTTGAAAGTGATCCGGAAAATTTCATGGATGCTTCTTACGTTACTGAGGATTTGATCAATGAAAAAACAAGTTTGTTTGTTGGAGAAATTCAGCAAGTGCCTCCGGCATTTTCAGCCATTAAACAAAAGGGAAAACCTGTTTATCTTCTTGCAAGAAAAGGAAAAGAAGTTGTTCTCGAGCCGCGAAGTATTCAGATTTCATTATTTGAAATCACTTCGGCAGAAGGTCTCGGTACGATGAATCCTGTTCTTCATTTCAAAGTAGTATGTTCAACGGGTACGTATATACGAAGCCTGGCGCACGATTTTGGGAAAGCACTTGGTTGTGGTGCTTATCTCAGCAGTTTATGCAGAACACGTATCGGTGAATTCGAGCTTTCTCAGGCAAAGAATCTGGATGCCATCATTGAATGGATCAGAGTAATGAAGGAATCAGAAGGGGTAGTTGATGCCGATTGAGAAATTGAAATTTTCGTAACGCCATTGCCGGTGTTCTTCTTTTGTGCCGAACACTCTGGCAAAGTTGACAGAGGGCCATCTCCATCCGTAATTAGTTTCAGAAAAAGGCAGGGCAGGATTTTTCACCCTTAATCCAAGATCAAATCTTAACATAAATAACCCTATAAAATCAAAACGAAAACCTGTGCCTGCACTTACACTCAGGTCTCTGTAAAAATTTCTCCAGTTGAAAACAACAGTATCGTTATTGCGATTACTTTCCTTTTTAAAATTCCAGATATTGCCGATGTCTGTAAATAAGGCACCACGTATAACAAATGTATTGGGGATGATTGTTGCAATATCATATCTGAATTCTGCATTTGCTTCAAAGAGGATATCACCGCTTCGGCTGAAGAATTGCCCTCGGCCCGAACGTTTCTCAAGAGGACTGGCACCGGGTCCGATACTTCGCAAAGGCCAGGCTCTCATGCTGTTTGGTCCTCCTCCTGTAAACTGTTTAAAGAAGGGCATACTTGTGGTGTCGTCGTATAAATAACCCGCACCAGCTATGGCACGAAAAGCCCAGGAAGTTTTCCGTTGACGTATTTCATGTTTGTATTCTATTTCTGCTTTTATATATTCAAATAAGTCCTTATCGAATATGGGAGATAGTCTTTTAAGTCTTCCAAACAATGCACCGGATTCTTCAATACCCACCCTGAAATAACTGACATGATTTGGCTTTCTTACTGATTGGATGTTTGGCCTTGTATAAGAAAATACAGATCCGATAATCAGACCTTGTGTGAATGAATAGCGTAAGAAAGGAGTGGTGTCAAGCTGAAGTTTAAAACCGGAGGAAATATTATATAGATTTACATATTCCAGATTCAATGGTTTAAAGGAATATATTTCGTTCTTCCTGTTTCTGATTTGCCAACCAAATGAAGAACCGATGCTGGTTAAACTAAAAAGACCTCTGTTGTTGATATTTCGGTTGATGCTTGAAAGATTACTGCTTATAATTGTTCTTTTAAACATAAACCGATCGTCCCATTTTTTTCCCAGTAATAATAGTTTCGGCATTGTCAGGTTGTTGCTGTATGTAAGTTCTATTGCCTGTAAACCACTGTTTAGTCCGCCGATGCCCGACTCTACGCCAGCACGAATTGTATTTGTATGTGAGATCCCTTGTTTGCTGAAATTTTTATTTCTAATTCCTAGATTAAGGCCAAGTCCAATCAGGTTACCTGCGGTGGCAGAAGCTGTTTGCTGAGTCTGGTTGAATACACTTTCAAGTCCTGCAGTAAAGGAGTACTTTTTTGCAGGAATCATGGTGAGTAAAAAATCTACTTTGCCTGTATCTGATGAGAGATTAGACAGTTGAGGATCCAGTTTAATAAATTGCCATATTCCGAGTGTATTTAAATCATCCAAAGTCTGATTAACTTTATTAAGCTTGTAGATATCTCCCGGGTGTATATGGACATGAGATTCAAGAAATTCTCCGGTATATTCATATCTTTTAGTTCTGATGATCAGATTTTGTGTTTTAATTTCCCGATTAGTGATGGTGTCTTCCGGAAATGACTGAACGGAAGGATATACTTTCACTGTGCCAATTTTGTAGGGGATGAGAGCTGACCGTTTGATACCGGGAATAAGTTTGATATTGATTTCAACAACCGGCTGCTTTCTTCTTTTTTCTGCTTCTTCAAGTAAGCTTATTCTTTCAATAGGGTCGAGCATGTG
>JBKDJT010000299.1:0-2650 GCA_046345435.1 Bacteroidota bacterium | reverse complement strand
CTCCCATATATTCAGGAAAAAAGCCATATTGAGGAACAAAACTATTTGCCCGGCAATTCGAAACAAAGGGGTTTTTACCCATATTTTATAGGAAAAACTTATAAAAACATTTTCGATATTAGCTAAATAAAAATTTATTTGTGGTTTTAGCAAGTTATACTGTCAGCTTAATTTACTTCATTAGCGTAATAATATTGCTCATCTCTTTGCTTAGGAGAAAAAGGTTCACAAATCCTTCTTTGTTATGGGTGACTTTATATGTAATATTGGCACTTATAGTATTTATATTACTTGCTTTTATAAGAAACCCTGCTTTACAGAATTTACATTTTACCATCTATACAATTCTTGAATTTTTGATCATGGGTGAATTATTAGATACTTTAGTTTTTTATAAAAAAAAGAAAGTATTTAAATTATTAAGATGGTCATTTTCATTAATTGTCTTCATTTTCATTTTATTAGATAATGCAATTTATAAGGATAATTTGTGGGTGGCTGAATTTGCATCTTTGTTTTTAATTATTCAAAGTTTAATTTCTATGAACTTGTTTCTTAGAAATGAAAACACTGATCATTTTAAGAGTATTTCTTTTTGGTTAATAATATCTGTTTTCTTTTTACATGTATTTTCGATACCTATAGTTGTTTATGATTATTATTTATTTAATTCTTTTTTTATTGATTCGACATTGATAACTAGGATATCTAACTTTAGCATCTATGTTATATTTAACTGTATAATAAACATTTCAATTAATCGATTGTGTTAACAATTAATCATATCATACTTAGTTATCTTATTGTAATTATTGTTGTTTTAGCATTGATGACAATGTTTGTGATTGTATATAATTACTTTCGTAAACAGAAAGTAAATATGCAGAATGAGATTGTTTTAGTTAAGGAGGTTCATCAAAGGACTATGCTATCAACTCAACTTGAAATTCAAGAGCAGACATTCAGTCATATTTCTAGAGAGATACACGATCATGTAGGTCAACGGCTTACACTTGCAAGGTTTTATTTAAGCAGTATGAGTGATAAAGATCAGCGCACTGTTTTAACTTTATCGGATACGGCTTCTCAATTAATTGGCGAGGCGATAACAGATCTCAAACAGTTGTCGCGAAGTTTAACGTCCTCGCTCATAGAAGACAATGGGTTGCTGTTTGCACTGGAGCAGGAGACGGAACGCATCTCTCGTCTTGTAAACTGGAAATTAACGCTCAGTGTAAACGGAGATTCGAAATTTATCTCTACCGATTCTGAGTTGATCATCTTTAGAATTGTTCAGGAGGCCTTACAGAATATTATCAAGTATGCTAAACCTGAAAATGTAAATATTGATTTTGTTTTTACACAGACAGAAGTTGCGCTTACTATTGTTGATGATGGGATAGGATTTGATCCTTCGCTCTTAAATCAAAACACTTCAGGCAAATCCGGTTTGGTAAACATGAAAAAAAGATCACTTCTTTTGAACGGCACTATGAATATTGATTCTTCACCCGGTCATGGAACAAAGCTGTCATTTATCTTTCCTTTAAATTATACTTATGCCTAACACAACAAATCTTCCGATTTCTGTCGCTCTTGTAGACGACCACATCCTTCTCCGTGATGCCCTTGCCGGTTTAATCAACAACATACCGGCTTTCAAAGTTTCTTTTACTGCCGGGCACGGAAAAGATATGATTGATAAAATTAAAAGCTTTTCAAAGCCCAAGCTTATTATTCTGGACCTCAATATGCCTGTGATGGACGGTTACGATGCCGCAGCTTGGTTACATGCAAACCATCCGGATATTCTTGTGCTTGTGCTCACCATGTTCGACTCCGATATCCCATTAATTCGTTTGCTCCAGGTAGGAGTTAGAGGCTTTCTAAAGAAAGACGTTCAACCAGATGAATTGAAGTTTGCACTGAACTCATTGGTAGAAGAAGGATATTATTACCCTGTACAAACAGCCGGTAGAATGGCGAATCTTTTTCAGCTTAACAGACAAAGAAGATCTGAAATCGATCATAAATCCCTCAGTTATATGGAACTGGAATTTCTAAAACTTGCCTGCACTGATCTCACTTATAAAGAGATAGCCCTGCAGCTAAACCTCAGTCCTAAAACTATCGACGGCATCAGGGATCAGCTTTTTGATCGCTTCGACGTGAAAAGCAGGGTAGGCCTCGCTATCTACGCAGTGAAAAACGGGATAATGAATATATAAAGTAGGCAGTTATCGGTTATCTGTTTCAGACTAATAACCAATAACCTACAACTAAGAACTGTCTTTTTAATTCCTGCGGCCAATTCAGTATCTTGCATAGAAGAAAAATAAGTTTTCTCTATGTCTGCTCCGCCTCCCATTAAGTTTGCCATTGCAGATGACCATAAAATTTTCCGCGATGGTATCAAAATGGCACTTTCGGCTCGTCCGCATCTCAAATTATTGTGGGAAGCACAAGACGGGAAAGACATGATGCATAAGCTTGCATTGAAAAAACCCGACCTTCTTTTGCTCGATATTCGAATGCCAGAACTTGACGGGATTAATGCGCTACCCTTGATTCGTACTGAAAATCCTGATATAAAAATTGTGGTACTGAGTATGTACGACGACCAGGAAATGGTGTCTAAAATGATGGAGAT
>JBKDJT010000298.1:0-4707 GCA_046345435.1 Bacteroidota bacterium | reverse complement strand
CCTGTATTTGCTGCACCGGCGCAAAAAAACTCATGTCATAACACATAGTCTCTTTTTGTAACGATTAAAGTTACTGTACATCTTACCTCACTTCAAATAATTCTTCCCATCTTGTGGTGTAGCGTTTGCTTCTTTTCTCCTGCCTCATTTTCCAGTTTCGTTTTACGCCTGTTGACGCATAGCGTACTGCATCGTCGCGCATACTGAAGTTGATGTTGTCGAGCGCATTCATCAGTACTTTTTGTCGGGTTTCCGTAAACGGACTGAATAAATTACCCTGTATGGAATTATCCGGCACAAGATCACTCAGAATAATTCCGGCTTTGATATATTTGAGTCCGGGACGATAGAGTTGATCTATCAGTTGTTTTGCGTAACGAATCATTTGCTGTGTATCGCTTGTGGCTACAGGTAGATGGCAATGCAGATGTCTTGATTCAGTGTAATAGTCGCCCGATTTTTGTGTGTCGGGACGGCTCATGATAAACACATCGATGTACTTCGTTGCACAATATTGTCTTCTTAGTTTTTCAGCGGCTCTTGATGTATAAGTGGCAATTGCTTCTTTCAACTCCGGTAATTCATACACCGGCTTTCCGAACATTCGAGTGGTGGCAATCATTTTTTTATTTTCCAGTGGATCTTTCATATCAACACAGGAAAACCCTTTAAGCTCCTTGAGAAGCCGTACACCTATAACCCCTCCTAGATTTTTGCGCGCCCATTCTTCATTCATCTGCCGCAGTTGCCAGGCGTTTTCAATAGCGAAAAATTCTTTCAGTGTATAGGCATATTTCCTACCAATACCCCAGATATCGCCAACAGGAGTCCGTTGTAAAGCATCCTGTATTTCTTCTTCCGTATTCAGAGCGACAATACAGTTTGTTGCTATTTTGTTTTTTTTCGCGAGACGATTGGCAACTTTGCTCAGCACTTTTGTTGGTGCAGCACCTACCGACACCTGTATGCCTGTCCACTGTTCGGTTCGTTCTTTCAACTCCTGAATAAAAGATGAAAGTTTTTTTTCGGGCACTTCTTTCAGATTGATGAATGCTTCATCTACCGAATACACTTCCACCATATTGTTACCGGCAACGGAGCGAAGTGTATCCATCACACGCCGGCTGATATCGCCATACAGATGATAGTTGCTGCTGAAAATGGTAATGCCGTTTTGTTCTATCAGTTGACGGTACTGAAAATAAGGCGCACCCATACCGAGACCAATTGCTTTTGCTTCGTCCGTTCTTGAAATAATACAACCATCATTGTTGCTGAGCACCGCAACAGGACGATTATACAATGCAGGGGCGAAGAGTCTTTCGCATGAGCAGTAAAAACTATTACAATCTACAATGGCGTACATGAGGGGTTATCGGTTGTCTGTTATCGGTTGTCGGTTCCGTTAACTGTAAACAGATAACTGCTAACCGTCAACCGCTAACCGTTAAAACGCTCCAATCGCATACGTCACCACTCCCCAGATGCGGAAGTCGGTGAATTCGGCGAGGTTGATAGAAGGGTATCGTGGATTGTCGGCAACCAGAAATGAAGAGGTAAAGTTTTTGTGAAAACGTCGTACAAGTAACTCTCCATTCAGCACAGCTACAATCACCCGACCATTGCTGAGTTTAATTGATCTGTCAACGATGATGATGTCTCCGTCGCGAATGCCTGCTTCTTTCATTGCATCACCTTTCATCCTGAAGAAAAAAGTAGCCGCTTTATTTCCGATCAGTCGCTCATTGAGATCAATGCCACGCTCAGCGTAGTCGTCGGCTGCAGCGCCAAAGCCGGTAGCATTGGCGGTTTGCACTTCCTGTTGTGTAAACTGTTTACTGCCTTTATAGGCCGCTCCGAAAAATTCATTCCCGTCCATAAAATTCATTTTAACCCTGTTAATGCAGGATTTGTGATGTAAAGAGATTATTAGCCCGGGAATATTTGTAAGTACCACAAAGCTAAAAAATTTAGCAAAACAAAAAAATGAATTTTCTTTTCTTATTTCCGTATTCGGATAGGAAAGAAAGGGGTTGTATCTTTCCTTCCATGCAACAACTTTCCCGCACACTTACACCGGCCACTGTGATGGCGCTTGTCGTTGGTGGGGTGATTGGCTCGGGTATTTTCATGAAGCCGGCTGTTATGCTTTTGCAACTGGGCTCTCCTTTGTTGTTGATACTGGTATGGGTGCTTGCAGGACTGATTACGCTTTGTGGTGCGCTCACCAATGCGGAGGCGGCAGCTATGTTTCCGGAAACAGGTGGGCAGTATGTTTTTTTTCAACGTATGTACGGAAATGGTTTTGCGTTTTTATATGGCTGGTCAGCCTTCGCTGTTTTTAATACAGCAGGCAACGCTTCCATTGCGTGGGTCTGCAGCAGTTATGCCAATTATTTTCTGCATCTCCCTTCACTAGACGTTGCAACTGAAATGAAATGGGGGTTTCACCTGCCGATGATTGGAACGGTTTATCCTTTAAAGGAGCTGCCCGTTAAACTGCTTACTATCTTTCTGATAATCTTGTTTACACTCATTAACCGCAGAAGTGTGCAATGGGGTGGAGGAATTCAAAGATGGCTTACTGTCATTAAGCTGCTTGCTATCTTCGGACTCATCACAGGAATTTTTTTTTCAGGGAAGGGGCAGCTTAGTCATTTTTCAGGATCCTTGTCGAATTCGCCTTCAGGCTGGATGCTTTTCCCCGCTTTTATGGCAGCGATGTCGGGTGCCTTCTGGGCTTATGACGGGTGGAACAATATTACATTCATAGCAGGTGAGATTCGAGAACCGCAAAGAACGATTCCGCGCAGTCTTGCAGCTGGACTAAGCATCTGCATCATTGTGTATGTATTGCTCAATCTGAGTTACGTCCTTTCTTTATCTCCGGAAAAAATGTCGGGGTCAGCTTTCATTGCGGCAGACGCAGCAGCATCAGTATGGGGAATGTTCGGTGCGGCACTCATTGTGATGATGGTGGTTGCCTCAACGCTTGGTACAGCCAATGCCAATGTGCTGGCAACGGCACGTGTCACTTTTGCAATGGGGAAAGAAAGCAGCTGGCTTGCATCGGCAGGGAAAGTGCATCCCCGTTTTCAGACACCTTCAAATGCACTGGTACTAAATGCGGTGTGGTCCTGCGTTCTTATTTTCAGCGGCTCTTTTGATACGCTTACTGATATGCTCATTTTTGTAACCTGGTTTTTTTACGGGATGAGTGCATTGGGATTATTTGTATTAAGATTCCGAATGCCGGATGCGGCACGACCCTATAAAGTAGCAGGCTATCCGTATGTGCCCGGTCTCTTTTTATTGTTTACCTGTTTCTTTCTGGGCACTACTTTTTACAATGATTTGGTACAATACCAAAACGGAACAATTCCTATGATGCATTCTGTACTGGGAATAGTTATTACCGCGGCAGGCTTACCGGTTTATTTTTTTTCCGTTCGCAGAAATAAAAAATAAGCTCTCGTAATTTTCTTTAACTTGATTTTCTGAAAATAAAGGAAACAGGATATTAAAAATCGTCGTTCCTTAGCAACTTAATTGAAAGCAAGCGATTTTTTTACCAAGACACAAATCATTTACAGCTCTAACAGATAACCCGCAACTCGTAACTCATAACCCGTAACTAATAACCAATAACCAATAACCTTTCTGCAATGCACAAAACGAAAATCTTTCTGCTTCTTTTTATATCCCTTTCTTATTTCTCCTTTGCACAGAGCAAATATGATCATCGAGAAGTGTTTCATCCATTCTTTTATCCGCAGCATGGTAATAAGGTTCGAAGTGCAAGCGGAGAGCCGGGTCCGGAATACTGGCAAAACAAAGCCGATTATTCTATTCAGGCAACACTCGATCTGGTGAATCATCAGGTAACAGGGAGTATGACAATGATATATACCAATAATAGTCCGGACGCCCTTAGCTTTTTATGGTTACAACTCGATCAGAATATTTATAAAAATAATTCTCGTGCTTCAGCCACCACTACTACACAGGGAGGCAGGTGGGCAAATGCAGAATATACTGATGGTTATGATGTTAACGGAGTCGTATTGACGATGAATGGAAAAAAACAGGATCCTAAGTCGACGCATATAACAGACACGCGTATGCAGGTTTGGCTGAACGAGCCTTTGAAACCCGGAGGGCAGTTACAGCTATCTATGAGCTATCAGTTTAAGATACCTCAGTATGGAACAGATCGTATGGGCAGACTGAGGCAGAAATATGGATGGGTGTATGAAGTAGCACAGTGGTATCCGCGTATGTGTGTGTATGATGATGTGCTCGGGTGGAACACGAATCCTTATCTCGGCGCAGGCGAGTTTTATCTTGAGTATGGGGATGTGAATTACCAGATTACGGCACCGGCAAACATAATTGTTGTCGGGAGCGGAGAGCTTCTTAATCCTCAGGAATGTTATACAGAAGAACAATTTAAAAGATGGCAGCAGGCAAGGCAAAGTGATCGAACTGTCTTCATTCGTTCAGCATCAGAAGTGAGTAAAGTTTCTTCCCGTCCTAAATCGTCAACAATTACCTGGAAATTCAAATGTGAAAATACGCGGGATGTTGCATGGGCGGCAAGCGCTGCATTTATCATTGATGCTGCTAAAATAAATCTGCCATCCGGAAAAACATCTTTAGCGGTGAGTGCATATACCGAAGAAAGTGCTTTTGAAAAAGATGCCAATG
>JBKDJT010000297.1:0-2866 GCA_046345435.1 Bacteroidota bacterium | reverse complement strand
ACATATGTTCGATTCGGAAGAAGCACTCATTCGTATCGATATGAGTGAATACATGGAGAAGTTTACGGTGAGTCGTCTCATTGGCGCACCTCCAGGTTATGTAGGTTATGAAGAAGGCGGACAACTAACCGAGCGTGTACGACGTAAACCCTACTCAGTTGTATTGCTGGATGAAATAGAGAAGGCTCATCCGGATATTTATAACATATTGTTGCAGGTACTGGATGATGGCCAATTAACCGATGGCTTAGGCAGAAAAGTTGATTTCAAGAATACGCTCATTATCATGACCTCCAATATTGGAGTTCGTCAGCTGAAAGATTTTGGTGATGGAGTTGGCTTCGCGACAAGTGCAAGGGTGCAAAATCAGGAAGAAGCAGGAAAAGCTGTGATAGAGAAAGCGTTGAAAAAGACTTTCTCTCCGGAGTTTTTAAACAGGATTGATGATGTCATTATTTTCAATTCATTGACAAAAGATCATATTTTCAGAATCATCGATATTTTGATGAAAGGTGTGCTGGCCAGGTTGAAGACACTTGGCTTCACACTTGAATTATCTGAAGAAGTGAAGGAGTTTCTTGCGGAGAAGGGATATGATGTGCAGTTTGGTGCAAGACCTTTGCATCGAGCGATACAAAAATACCTCGAAGATCCTTTGGCTGAAGAGATTCTGAAGATGAGTATCAAAGAAGGCGATACCCTGCAGGCGCACCTGAATAAAGAAACGCAGCAGATTGAGTTTACTATCTTAGGTCAGGTTGCTGAAACAAAAGCCTGATCTTATATTTAAGTTTTACTAAAAAAACCTCGGTCAGACCGGGGTTTTTCTTTGAGTAATGATTTCAAAACGATCCACTGCTTGTATGTATTTTTGTACGCATGAGTAAAATTGTAATTGCAATAGATGGTTATTCAGCCTGTGGGAAAAGTACTATGGCCCGACAGCTTGCAAAGATGCTGGGATATGTATATATAGACAGTGGTGCCATGTACAGAGCAATCACATTATATTTTATTCGTAATAATGTGGATCTTACCTCTGCGGAGGATGTTGATGATGCATTGAAAAATATTCAACTTTCTTTTACCAATAACCCGGAAACAGGGCAATCTGATATTCATCTGAATGGAGAAAATGTAGAGTCGCAGGTTCGTGCTTTGGAAGTGGCGGAAAAGGTCAGCCTTGTCGCTGCCATTCCGGAAGTAAGGACTTTTGCTGTAAGTGAACAGCGGAGGTTGGGCAGTCATAAAGGCATTGTGATGGACGGGCGCGATATAGGTACAACTGTTTTTCCGGAAGCAGAACTGAAATTTTTTGTGACCGCCGATCCGGATGTAAGGGCAAGGCGCAGGCTGCTTGAGCTTAGCCAATCAGGAACGATTGTTGAATTGGAGGAGGTAAAAAAGAATCTAATTGATAGAGATGCGCTAGACAGTACAAGGGCTACAAGCCCGTTAAAAAAGGCTGAAGATGCGATAGAAATTGACACAACTTCTTTGACCCGCGAGGAACAGCTCCAAAAAATCTTGGATTCATACAAGCAGACCGTCGAAACAATTCATTGATAATCAAGTAGCTAAAAAAAAATTAAAAAAAAGTATCTATTTTTATTTGTTTGTTTGAAAATTGTTTATATTTTTGTATTACCTCTGTATCCTATAAATCTCCTCTTTAATCCGATTCCGTACCTGAAAAAGATACTCCAATCTCCTTAGGTAATACTCAATTCAGTTATTTTATTATATCCGTCCTAATATCCTCTTGACAAGCTTTTTCATAAAGTCCTTTCCTTGTAAGCCGTTTTTCTTAAACCTCTAAACCGTTTTTTTATGAAAAAGTTTTTTACACTTTTATTCAGCCTATTAACTTTTGGCTGGACAACTTCTAACGCTCAAAACAACTGTACAGTAACTGCTTCAAATGTAAAAGCAGCAGTTACTTCCACCCAAACATCAGGGGGCAATTGTGAAAGCACTATTAATGTCACTTTTGATTTGCTTCTTAATGGCGGATTTAAATGGGCATTTTTGTACTTCTATGACGGGCTACCTCCTTTTACTCCTAATGGATATACTCCCTCTTCAACGGATTCAAAACTTCCGGGGGCTTTTGTTTTATTAGATGGCACAGCAAAAAATGAAATATTTGTACCAAGTTCACAAAATGTAAATGGTATTGCCTCAAGAACTGGCTATTCAGTATCTCAAACTACAATTGCAGGCGGATTTAGATTTTCAATTACAGGTCTTCTGTTTACAAAGCCAGGCGCTTGTACAACATCTGAGATAAACTTATATGTTGGAGGTACCAACCAAGCTCAACCAGCAATTCAATGCTATAATAATCCCTTTGCAGTTGTCAAAGCATATCGTTTAGCTGTTAATGGTAGTATTAATTGCGGAAATACACGTAGTTATAATTTGATTCTTGAAACAGACTATAAGAATAATCTCGGTTCAGATGCTTCTTTAACAGGTGTTTATGATGTGTTTGTTGATGAAAACAGAAACTCGTTAATTGATGCTGGTGAAACCCAGATTACTTCAGTAGCATCATTTGGCACAAATGCAAGCACTTCTCCGAACAGATTTACTTCTTTCAATAACGTTTATAATTTTCCTGTAGGTGATCCCCGTACATCAGCACCTTTGTTAGTTAGAGTAACTCCTAATGTGGGCAATGTTGCTCCTGTTGTCGGAAGATTAGCAAATGGATGCGGAATTCTTCCTGTTTCCATGAAAAGCTTCAATGTAAAGAAACAAGCAGGTAAAGTATCTCTTACTTGGGAAACAGCTGATGAATCAAATAACAAAGGCTTTGAAGTACAACGTCGTCTAAACAATGGACAGTATGAAACAGTTGCAT
>JBKDJT010000296.1:0-2978 GCA_046345435.1 Bacteroidota bacterium | reverse complement strand
TTTCTCAAAAAAGGAAGTCATCATTGGAGAATTGCTATACCCTTCTGAAAACAAAGAAGATGATTTCAGAAAAATTCATACTTTTTTTAAAAACATCCGGGGCAAAAAAGCAGAACTTGGGATAGGGGATTATGTGTAATTTTTTTTTGTTTCGTTGACTGTCGTTTAACATCCAGCTTTAATCATAAATCAACAATAAGCTTTAAGCGACCACCAAAACCTTCCTGAATTATTCTCATAATTGTGGATAACCTGATGTCGCTTGCATTGTTTTCTATTCTTGAAATATAATTTTTGGTAGTTCCGCATTTCTCTGCTAGATCTTCCTGTGTCATACCTTTTTCCTTACGAAGCTCCTGGAGTATAACACCCAACTTAAACGCTTCAAATTCTTGTTCATATTTTTCTCGTCTATGCGTGCCTCGTTTACCGAATTGGCTGTCGAGATGTTCTCTGAAAGATGTCATTTTATTTTTTGCTTTTTTCATCTAAATATTGTTTTTTAATCCTTTCTGCTAATTGAATTTCTTTCTTAGGTGTCTTTTGAGTCTTCTTTTGAAATCCATTGATCAATATAATCAATTTACCTTCATCAAAGAAGCTGAAAACCCGGAAAATATCTGAGCCTAGTTCAACCCTTATTTCAAACAATCCCGTAGAGTTAGTGATATGATCGAAATATTTATTTGGAATGATATCTAATGTTTCTATTAACTGTAGCGTCCAGTTAAATTTTTTCTGAACATCTGGTTTTAATCGGTTAAAGAAATTTAGGTAATAATCTTTATAGTAAAAGATCTCCCTAATGTGTTTATCATTCATTTTGATTGATTAGCAAAACAAAGTTATCTAATTAGACAACCTCCAACAAAATATTTTCACCAGTTTTTTAAAGTGATTTTCTTTGGGTAATAAAGTAGATTATAATTATGCCAGATATCCAAACGCGCCGGCATGATAATCCGATATGGCCGCTCTGATTTCCTCCTGTGTATTCATCACAAAAGGCCCGTAGGCTGCAATGGGTTCGCGAATGGGTTCGCCGCTTAATATCAAAAGATGCGCATCATTATTTGATTCAATAGAAATCTCTGTTCCGCTTTCCCGGAATACAATCATTTCACCCGCTCTTGCAATCTGTTCTCCGTTTGCTTCAGTCGTGCCAGATAATACCAGCACCGCTGCCGTATCACCCTCCGAAAATGAAAACATGGTCCTACAACCGGTTTGCATGTTCACGTCCCACACATTGATTCTGGTAAAGGTTTTTGCGGGACCTTTTGTGCCCATACATTCACCTGCAATGACGCGAACACGGCCTTTTCCTTCATCAAAAGAAACAAAAGGAATAGAAGTTGCAGGAAGATCCTGATAGGAGGGTGGCGTATTTTTAAATTGTGCCGGAAGGTTCACCCATAACTGTGCGCCATGTAATACACCTCCGTTTCGACTAAACTCCTCTTCGTGAAATTCTTTATGCAAAATGCCCGATCCTGCAGTCATCCATTGCACATCTCCGGCTTTGATAACTCCTTTCGCGCCTGTACTGTCTTCATGTGCCAAAGCTCCTTCCCACAATATACTCACCGTTTCAAAGCCTTTGTGCGGATGAACATCCACACCACGGGGATGAACAGTTGGCGAAAATTCGCGGCGGGTAATATAATCAAGCATTAAGAATGGACTTAGTTTATCCCAAAGTGAAGAATCGATGTACCCAACAACCGGAAATCCGTCTCCAACCATATGTGGCGGATTTGCCTTTTTAACCAGTAGAACAGATTTTATCATGAAAATTTTTTTATGAGTGATTGTAAGCTATAACTTCTGCAAAATTAATGACAGCAGACCTCGGAATGGACTTTCGGTCTTTCGGACTCTCTGTCTCCGATAACTGCTACGTATTTCAACGTATCACCAACAGGTAGTATTACAGAAAGTTCAGTTTCGACCGCAATAAACACAAATTCCTCGCTATAAATATCAGTATTTATACAGATCTAAATTGTACCTTGTTTGCTTATTCTGTGGTCTACTTTTCCACAGTTCAATCAAAATAAGCAAAACAGTTATGTCTTTTTTATATCAAAAGGTGAAGGATGCTTTTTCCAGAAAAGATGATCCATACGAAAATGCACCCGAGTTAGATATCCTTGTTCAGAAAGGAGACACACTTCATGTTTTGTTGCTTGCATTGTTATTTATTTACTCCGCCGCATATACTGTCATAAATTATTTCCAAGGTGCACATACCGAGATGGTTATGACTATCATCCCTATGATTTTTGTATCTGTAGAATATTTTCTATTTCTGAGAGGATATAAGATATTGTCTAAGGTGATGAACATGTTTCAAGTAACCACAATAGTTGGTTTACTAAGCATGGTCCACTCTCCCGAAAACGGTGTACTTGCCTTTTATATTCCCATTCTTGTTGGCACCCAGTTAACTTTTTTCGGGAGAGAAAGAATTTATGCACACGTTCTTACCGGATACATTCTGGTTGCATTGATTTTCTTTCTAAGTACAGATATTCAGTTTGAAGAAAAACTGACCGGGAAAGCATTAGAAATTGATCTTTTTGTGAATTTTTTTGGCGCATCACTTGCTACTGTTTTTGAGATCTTGTTCATTCTTTCTGTCAGCAATAAAATACAACAATCTCTTTTTGAAAAATCACACCAGCTTAATAAACAAAATGAAGATCTGGCTAAATTGTCTCTAATTGCTACCAAAACAAAAAGCGGCGTAATAATCAGCGATGCTTGGGGAAGGATTGAATGGATTAATGAAGCGCTGACGAAAATTACCGGCTACAGCCTTGATGAAGTAAAAAATAAAAAGCCGAAAGATTTTTTACAACCGGAAGGAGTCGAACATCCGGGTTTTCAATTGTTGAAAGACAATCTCTGGAATAAAAACTATATTGAAACAATCGTTCCGAATAAAAGAAAAGATGGAAGCGTCTACATGAATC
>JBKDJT010000295.1:0-5976 GCA_046345435.1 Bacteroidota bacterium | reverse complement strand
GAACACAAAATGATCAAAGCATTTATGCTGTCCAAACAAGGAAAAACCGAATGGGGTAAAATTGCATAGATGACAGAATTAGCTATTAGATATATAAAATTTGTAATTAAAATTTAATCTCAATCGCATTCCTGCGCAGCTGAATCATCCCGCGCTGCTCCATCTTTTTTAATAGGCGAGAAATAACTTCTCTCGAAGAATTTAACTCCTGTGCTATTTGTTGGTGACTGACGTCGAGAATATTTTTGCCGGACACTTCCTCTGCACGTCGCAGGTAAAACTCCAGTCGTTCATCCATGCTCCGAAACGCTACACTGTCGATAGTTGACAACAACTCTTCAAAACGACTCCTGTATGTTTCTATCACAAACTGATACCAGCTTTTATACTTTGCCATCCATTCCGTCATCAGATCCACAGGAATCAGAATTGCTTCTGTGTCTGTATCTGTTTTTGCAAGAATAGGACTCGCTTCATGCTTAGCCGCACAAACGAGAGATAACGCACAGGCTTCACCCGGTCGCAAATAATACATGAGGAATTCATTTCCTTCATCATCTTCGCGATACACCTTTATATTTCCTGATAAAATAAGCAAGGTACTCCTGATAAACTGGCCTTTACGCATTAAAACTTCATTTGGCGCAAAGTGACGCTGTTCGCCTGCATTCAATATCTCATCAAGTAAACCTTTTTCAAAAAGAGGATAAAGTTTTTTAATCGACGTTTCATCCATACAAATCGAAATTAGTAATAAACTGTAATCGTTCGGAAAACTCTATTTTTGAAACCAGAATGAAACTCCAATCCTTCTACCAAAAAGAACTTATGGAAGCAGGCTGTGATGAAGCCGGGAGAGGTTGTTATGCAGGACCTGTTTTCGCTGCTGCAGTCATTCTTCCTGAAGATTTTGAACACCCTCTATTGAATGATTCTAAAAAAGTTAAAGAAGCAGATAGAACATTACTGCGTCAATATATAGAACTTCATGCCAAATCATGGGCAGTTGTGAAAGTAGAAGTTGACGAAATCGATCGCATCAATATCCTAAAAGCTTCCTTTCTGGCTATGCACAGATCAATTAGTCAGCTACAACTCAAACCTGAATTTCTTTTGATTGATGGTAATCGTTTTGAAAAATATCAGCGTGTTCCTCATAAATGTATAATTAAAGGAGACGGAAAATATGCTTCAATTGCCGCAGCAAGTATCCTGGCAAAAACACACAGAGATGAATGGATGAAAAATTTGCATGCTTCTTTTCCTCAATATCAATGGGATAAAAACAAAGGATACGGCACTGCAGATCATCGTGCTGCTATTGAACATCATGGTCTTTGCGTTCACCATCGTAAATCCTTTAAAATTGGCTGGGAACAACAGGAGTTGTTTTGAAAAAATTCATTATTACAGCATTCAATTAATCATTCCAGAGTCCAAGACCTTCTCTTGTTACAACAGGATGATCATTCGTACAATCAACAATGGTAGAAGGAATCATTCCTCCTGTTCCTGCATCTACGACCATATCCACCTGTTTGCCAAAAAGCTCATAAATACGTTCAGGATCTGTGTAATCTTCTACCATTTCACCGGGAAGAGAGGCGCTTAGAATCGGATGGTCTAGTTCTTTCAAAATAGCCTGCGGAATTGCATGATCAGGCACCCTTAAACCAATTGTGTCTTTTTTACTTTTTAGGATTTTGGGCACTTCTTTGGAGGCAGGAAGGATGAAGGTATAAGGACCGGGCAAATATTGTTTCAACAATCTGTAAAGAGGCGTTGAGATTGACTTGGTGAACTGACTGAGATGACTTAAGTCGTGACAGATAAAGGAAAGATTGGCTTTTGCCGGATCAACCTGTTTAATACGGCACAGTTTTTCGATTGCTTTATGCTGAAAAATATCACAACCCAATCCATAAATAGTATCGGTAGGATAAATGATGACTCCTCCCTCCTTCAGGCATTCAACAAGGGTTTTAATCTGCCTGGGTTGGGGGTGAGTGGGATGAATATGCAATAACATAAGCCAAATTAGCAAACATCCATTTGTCAAACTATTACATAAAATATTTTTTTAGAAAACCTTGATTATGTAAAAGTTACAGATTACCTTTACTATCCTCTAACGATCCTTTTGCTTTCCAATCTCCTTTTGTACTACCTCCAATTATCCTCAGGTAAGTAATTATTTACCCCCCATAAGAGAGAAATCTTTCAAAAAATCCATGCAGGATCTTTCCTGATTTAGATTTTTTGTGGTTTCAGAGGTAAGCAAAAGGGCCGTGATATCTATCGGGGCCCGCTTTTTTTATAGCAGTGCCTGTTTTACACTTTAAATTTTCTTCGACACAAAAGAACCTTGCTCCTTCGTAATTTAGCGGCATGTCTTTTTCTTCATCCCTGCTCGAATCTGCGGTCAATGAATTTTCCAGGTTACCGGGAATTGGTAAAAAAACGGCTCTCCGTCTAGCCCTCCATCTGCTCAAGCAGCCGGAGCCCGAAGTAACCGGATTTGGTGAAGCCATCATGCGCTTACGAAAAGAAATCAGGTTTTGCCGGAAGTGCCATAACATTTCAGATGCTGAAATTTGCCAGCTTTGCGCGAATCCACTCAGAAAAAAAGAGCTGATTTGCATAGTTGAATCCATTAGGGAAGTTATTGCAGTCGAAAGCACACAACAATACAGCGGCCTCTATCACGTACTTGGCGGAGTCATCTCTCCGCTGGACGGGGTTGGGCCAGACCAACTGAATATTGAAACACTTCTTGAGAGAGTGCGTGCAGAAAAAACCGAAGAACTGATCTTTGCCCTTAGTCCGAATATTCAGGGCGACACTACTTTGTTTTACATTACCAAAAAGCTGAAAGAACTTCCTGTAAAAATCACCACGATCTCAAGAGGAATTTCTTTCGGAGGTGAACTGGAATATGCTGATGAATTAACCCTTGCAAGATCAATACAAAACCGACAACCCGCCGATCAGTATGTCGGGTTTAAAACATAAAATCATTAATGCTGTTGCTTCCCTAAACAAATCATTATTTAGCAAATTTTAAAATGAATAAAAAGAACCTTCTCTTCATATTAATCGTAGTTCTGTTTGTTAGCCTGTGTACAGGCGGATGGTATATGTACACACAAATCCTGAATCCTAAACATCGTGAAATACAAAAAGAAAAAGGCATAAGCATAAACGCTGAAGAACTTTATCAGTCTTTTGTTTCCGATGAAAAAGCGGCCAATGCCACCTATCTGGAAAAAGCTATTGATATAAGCGGAAAAATCGGATCAATCAGTAAAAATGCAGATAGTAGCCAGGTAATATTTCTTCAAACATCCGACCCGATATTTGGTGTAAATTGTACCTTGGAAGAAAAAGCAGAGAACCTAAAAGCCGGAGATTCTGTGCGAGTGAAAGGAATATGCTCCGGGTTCATTAATGATGTTGTACTTATTCGTTGTCATGTTATTGAATAATGTAATCGAAATTAAAGGAGCGTAATTGTACAATTGAATAAATTAATTTTTAATGATGTTGAAAACAAAAAAACAATGAGCAAATCAAAGAGCATACTCTTCATTACATTAACTATTATATTCACTTATACTGCCTGCAGGCATGAGTCGTTAACTGAAGTACCTCCGGGTATCACCCCTCCTCCTCCGGGAGCACCTCTCATTTGTTTTGAAACAAATGTATTGCCCATATTTGTCTCAAGCTGTGCCAAAAGCGGCTGCCATGATGCAACCACTCGTGCTGACGGTATTCGGCTCGATAATTATGCCGGGATCATAAAAGGTATCAAAGCCAATTCTCCAAATGAGAGTAAATACTGGAAGGTCATCATCACGACCGATGGCGACGACAGAATGCCACCTCCACCAGCCGCGCCACTCACAAAAGCTCAAAAAGATTCAATTTATAAGTGGATTGTACAGGGAGCACAGAATACAACTAACTGTGCATCGAACAGTTGCGATCTCACGCAGTTTACTTACAATGCCATCGTAAAACCAATCTTACAAACAAATTGTAACGGTTGCCATAGCGCAACTGCTCCCAGTGGCGGCCTGAACCTAACCGACTATAATGTTGTTAAAACAATAGCTTTAAACGGAAGGCTGATGGGATCAATCAAACAAATTGCTCCTTATTCACCTATGCCCCCGGGAGGCAAATTGTCCGACTGCCAAATCGGACAAATCGAAAAATGGGTACAGGCAGGCGCGCCAAATAATTAATCTAATCTGATAACCATTAACAACAAACATCCAATGAAAAAAATCCTATTACCTTTATTTTTTTTAGTCATTTTCTTTTCTTCCTGCTATTACGATAAGGAAGATATACTGTACGGACCCTCCCAATGCGATACAAGTGCAGTAAAATACTCCGTGCAAGTGACGAGTATTTTAAATGCAAGCTGCCTTAGCTGTCATAGCGGCACAGCTGCTGCCGGAGGAGGAATCAAGCTAGACAGTTACAACGCAGTAAAAGCAGCAGCAGACAACGGAAGCCTACTTTCATCTGTCACCAGATCTGTAAATCCAATGCCAAAAGGTGCAGCTCGCCTCAATGAATGCCGCATCGCAGAACTCCGCACCTGGGTCAGGAACGGCGCACCAAATAATTAAATCTTCCTAATTATGAAGCTCATATCACCACTCTTTTTATTGCTTTTCATCTGCATTCTACATGCAGATGCCCAAAACCATATTACCCGCAACGGGAAGGTGAGCTTTTTCTCACACACGAAAATCGAAGACATAAAAGCAACCAACAATGAAGTATTCAGTAGCCTCAACACCCAAACAGGAGCCCTGCAATATCTTGTACTGATCAAAAGCTTTCAGTTTAAAAATGCATCGATGCAGCAACATTTCAATGATAAAGAATATATGAACTCTACTGAATTCCCTAAATCAGAGTTCAAAGGGGTCATCACGAATCTCTCAGCCATCAACTTTAAAAAAGATGGTAGCTACCCTGCAACCGTTGAAGGTGATCTCACTATGCATGGCGTTACGAATAAAGTGAAGGCCAATGGCTCTGTCACAGTCAAAGGTGGAAAAATATCAAGTTCTGCCGTTTTCAATGTGAAACTGGTTGATTACGGCATCAAAGTACCTACAATCGTTACTGCTAAAATTGCTGAAACAATTGAAATAACAACGAATTGCAACTACGAACCATTGAATCGTTAACAACTAATCATCTCATTATGACTATCCGCTACATATTCGTTTCTTTCATACTGCTGATCAGCTCCTCTATAAAAGGACAAGACATCGATCTGAATAAAATGATGGAAGATGATCAATCAAAAAAGAATTCTGGCAAACAATATACAGAGAGAACTTTTCTGTCTTCACGTCTGATAAACGGGCATTCAATTGAGAATTTAACACCAGGCATACTTGACTTCAGAATCTCTCATAGGTTTGGACAACTCAACAGCGGATTTTATCAATTATTTGGGCTCGACAATGCAACTATGCGCATGGGTCTTGATTATGGAGTAACCAGAAACCTGATGATCGGTGCAGGACGAAGCACTTACCAGAAACAATATGATGCTTTTCTAAAATATAAACTACTGACACAAACTGATGACAAAAGCGGAATGCCTGTAAGTGTAAGCTGGATGTCTTCTATTATGTTAAACACATTGAAATGGGAAAATCCTAACCGCAAGAATTATTTTTCCTCCAGATTGTATTATGCACATCAATTGCTGATTGCAAGAAAAATCTCAGAAGGCACTTCCATTCAAATAATGCCCACGATGGTGCATTACAACTTGGTGAAAAGCAGCAATGACCCAAACGATTTGTTTTCAATAGGCATTGCCGCCAAACAAAGCATAACCAAACGAGTGAGCCTAAATGGTGAATACTATTACCAGCTTCCAGGCAGTCGTTTCAGTGGTACAAGAAATTCATTGTCATTAGGTGTAGACATCGAAAC
>JBKDJT010000294.1:0-3072 GCA_046345435.1 Bacteroidota bacterium | reverse complement strand
TCGGCTGCAGACTGTTGTATTCTGGGTTGGAATAACAGGTTTAGGATTTACGCTGACTACAATATTAAAACTGTCTGAAACACATGATCCGGAAATTGCTGCAACTTTATAAGTGAGTGTTGCAGTTTTATCAGTTGTGTTGTTTAATGTCTGGTTGATTTTAGAAAGAGGATTTATAGAAGCAGACCCTCCTGTAATGGCACCGACAGGATTACTAACAGGGTTTAACCAGCTATATAATGTACCTGCAGGAACAATATCTCCGCCAGTATTGTTTTGGCCGGCCCATTCAAAGACAGCTCCCGTACACAACGTAGTGGTCTTGTCGGAGATGACGGATTTGGGCTGTAAGTTAATGGTGAGAAGGAAGGAGGTTCCCGGACAACCGGCTGCAGTCGGAATAACAGAATAGACAACAGTTTGATTAACAGATGAATTGTTTTTAAGTGTATCTGTTACAGATAATAACCCTGTTCCATTGTTTGCTCCGGATACCTGAGTAGGAAGAGTGGTGATAGTCCAACCATAAACTGTTCCGGCTGGAGCGGAAGGATGAGTGAAGCTTATCGGGGCATTGCTGCAGGTGGTTATTGTTTGATTAGATAATTGAAGAATTGGATTTACCACCACGGTAAGCGGAGCGCGATTACTTTCGCAATTAGTAACGGGGTTGTATTGGCTAACGTAATAGATTGTTGATCCCGGTGTGGATGTAGAAGGAACGGGCGCAACCAATATAGGAGTTCCACCTGTTGTTGTTGTATACCAGTATAAAACATTTCCGGGGAGGGCTGTTGCATTGAGCGAAGCGGCAGCATCATTCTGGCAATAAGTTACATTTTGGACTGTTGGAGCAACCGGTAACGGATATACAGTGATTGTATAAGTTGTTGTTTTTCCTATACATCCTGAAGCTGATGGTATGATGCTAATTGTAGCGGTAAGGGGGCTTGTTCCTGTATTCACCGCTCTGAACGAAGGTATATTTCCTGTTCCTGATGCAGCCAATCCGATGCCTGGTAAGCTGTTGGTCCAGGTGTAAGTCAGCCCTGTTGGAATGCCTGTTAGCGTTATGGCATTAACGGTATTATTATGACAGACCTGAACATCAGAAGGTTTGGTAACGATTGGTTCGGGGCGAACGAGGATAGGCTTTACGGAGTCGGTGGTGCCACATTCGTTGGTTGCTGATAATTGGATTGAATAATTTCCTGAGTTGTTGTACACAACATTATCGGCTACCAAGCTATTGAAAGAAGAAGGGGTTGCACCTGTAAGCTGCCATGAATACGTTGCTCCGGCAGTATAGCAGGAAGCTGTTGCAGAGGGGCGGAACTGAACGCCCTGGCAAACAGCGGCAGGAGAATTAATATTCAAAACAGGTTTTCCTTTAACGGTAATCTGTACCTCTGTCGCTGTAGAAGTGCAGCTTCCTCTCGGAGATGTTGTAGTAAGACGAAGTCTGTAAACGCCCGGATTGTTGAAACGAATTTGTGGGTTTTGTGAGTTTGCTGTTGTTCCATTTATATATTGGAAAGAAGAAACTGCAGGACCACATCCCGTAGTTGGTGTATAAATAACACTCCAGTTGAAGGTGTTTTCTCCGCAAAGGGGTGTATTCGTTGTACCAATTGCGGAAACACTTAATGGCGCACATCCAGCTTGTGTATTTGTTGTAAAAGAAGCTGTCGGTTGCGGATTGACACAAATAATCTTCTCTGTGCTATCTGCGCCGCATAGAGTGTTGTTGATCATAACAAGCTTTACAGAGTATGTACCAACAACAGTAAATCGTACCCCTAAATTTAAAGTTCCTGCTATCCAAAGATTCGGATCTCCAGATCCAAAATCATTACCAAGCGAGCCACTGGTTATGGTCCAGGCTCCTCCTGTAGAAAGGGCTTTGATTCGCCATACAAATTTGATGGTAGAACAAACGCCATTTTCAACATTGCGCGTATCTTTTGTGATATTCGTGATGGTGGTTATTTGGTTAATGCATGTAGTATCATTTGGAGAAACCCTCATTTCTGCTTTGGGCTTATCCGAAACATAAATTGGTAAGATTGAACCTCCAGCTACACCACAGGGATTGACGATGGAAAGAAATGCTCCATAAGAATTGGGAAAGTTGTTTGTTCCGTTTGAGCTATTTGTTCCACAACTTGTTTTAGGAAAAATATGTGTTACGGTATCCGGGGCGGGGTGATAGAATGTATCGCGCTTGCTGCCATCATTATAAAACATGATGTACATCGTACCGGGGGGGTTGTTTCCCGTTCCAGCAATTACGAAACGCTGTTCGTTGCCAGAACAAATCGTTGAGCCCCCAACGCCTACAAGACCCCCTGCAGGTATATTTCCGACAAACACTTTGTATTGCGCGCTGTCAACACAAGTTCCGGAATAAACAATAAATGTGAGTGTTTTAATCCCTACGCCATAAAGATGATTGATTGGGGAATTGAATGATGTTGAAGTGTAATCAGGTGTACCGTCACCCCATCTGATAATATAATTTGTATTTGTTGATGAAGTAGAAGATCCGTTGGTGAAAGTAAAATTCTGTGCATTAGCGGCACAAACCTTGAAGTATCTGTCTCCGTTGATGGTTGTTGCTCCGTTTCCATTTAAGTTCGCATCAGGCCGGTTTACATTTACCTGAATACCTGTAAGAGTATCTTTAACACTACCATTGTCTAATACAACACGATAAACTCCAGAAGAAGTAACAACCAATTCGCTTCTGACAGAGTCGTTTAAAGCGATTCCATTTTGAAGCCACATGTAAGAAACACCTGAAGGTGCATTGCTGACAGATAAAGTCACTTTGCCTCCGTAACAAAAGGTTGTTGATCCGTTTGCAACAATAACAGGCGACTGACTTTTTCCCGATATAGAAAGGAAGAAAAAAAGAAAAAAGGAAATGCTCAATCGAAAAGAGAAACATTTAATAAAACAAAACACGGCTCTTTCCGCAATACACACAGATAAAAAGGAATTGGACTTTTTAATCACGTTACGTTTGATTAAACTTCCTGCTTCTCATTAAAGAGCCCGGAAGTGATTTTT
>JBKDJT010000293.1:0-8009 GCA_046345435.1 Bacteroidota bacterium | reverse complement strand
AACGTGTAGTATCCGGAATATAACCGGCATATTCACCAGCAAGATCCACCCCCAGGCGGTGACCAAGCCCGAAAGCATTGAGATAAGACTTCCATTGCATCAATCCCTTTTCGATTGATTTATATTTTGGATTATCTACCGTTAACCGAAGTAAATGCGCATAATAAGAATTACAGGAATTGGCAATCGACAATTTAAGATCACCTGCGTGGCCTGCATTTGAATGGGTACATGCAGGTTTCCCGCATGGCTGATAACGACCAAAGCAAGGATAACCATAAGAAGGTAAAATCAAACCTTCATCAAGAGCAACCAGTGCGCCAAGCGGTTTAAAAGTAGAACCGGGAGGATATACGCCCTGCATCCCCCTGTTTAGCATCGGCGAAGAAGGATTTGTAAAAAGACGATTGAAATTTTTTCTTGCTTCCGGCCCGGTCAGTTCATTCGGATCATAGCCAGGTGCAGATGTCATGGCAATGATTCCGCCTGTTTTCGGTTCTATTGCCACCACACTGCCAACCTTATTCTTCATTAATTTTTCTGCCAGCTGCTGTACTTCAATATCAATATAAGTGTTGAGGTGTCGTCCTGCAACTGCTGCAGTATCAAAATCACCGTTTTCATAAGGACCAATCGGACGATTGAAGTTGTCCCTTAAAATATACTGAATACCTCTTTGCCCCATGAGAATTCTCTCGTAATAACTTTCAAGTCCGCTCCGACCTGCAAAGTCGCCCATCTGGTAAAAGAAGTTGGATTTCTTAAGAATAGCAGAGTCTACCTCCCCTACGTATCCAAGGATATGCGCAGCTGCTTTGAACGGATAAGTGCGGATGGGTCTTTCCTGCAGAAAAAAAGCAGGTTGAAACCGAAATAACTTCTCATTTACGCGGGCATATTTTTCTGAGGATAACAATGGTTCAAAAACAGAAGCTCTGTTTCTGGTATTTTTAATGATCGCATTCACCACACGTTTTCTGAACTCAGCTGTATCAATGCCAAGAATATTACAGAGAGACGTGGTATCAACACCCTTTAACTGAGAAGGTGTAACCATCAGGTCGTACATCACGGTATTATCGAGAATCGCTTTGCCATTACGGTCAAAAATGATCCCTCTGCTCGGATAAACCACTTTCCTGAGAATTGCCTGATCAGTAGCTAGTTTTTCGTATTTGCCTGAAAAGATCTGTAAAGTCATCAGCCTGATCACCATGATGATAAATATCACACCGATTATCATCTGGATGGTAAACTTTCTCGACTGATTAAAAACGGCCATGTATGAAGTAACGGTTTATATATCAGGTATTGGTTAAAAATTTCTGCTTCCTTGTGAAAATGATTTCTATTAATGTAATCAGCATCAGGCTCACGAATGATGAACCCAGTGTTTTTACAAAGAGATACCATCCGTTTCCAAATTGAAAAGCCTGAATTGCAAAAAGGAAAAAATGATGAACTACAGTTAACAAGGCAACATAAGTAACATATGGTACCAGACCCAGACTTACAACCGAAGGCTCACGGTAATTGAAGTCGACATCTTTATTAGGAATTAAAAACGTGATCAAAAATGGTCTTATGTATCCAATCATTACACAAGCTGCAGCATGCATGCCGGGCGTTCGTGTGAAACTGTCGAGAAATAAACCGGTAATAAAAGAAAGTAATAATAATCCTGCCCTGCCGACAGAAAAAGGCAACCACAGAATAAACAAATAATAAAAAATGACTGAAAAAGCCTCATGCAAAGGAGGAATTCGGTATCCAATAAACTGCTGCGCAAGAATAAAAATCAGCAACCTGAAACCGTATCTGAAAAATTGACTCATTTAATTATTTTCGATCTTTTTTCAAGTTCAATCTGTTCGTCTCTTTGCAGATTCTCGACTATGAAAACATGACGCACTTTACTGAAATTAGTAAAAAGACGAACCTGAATAGAATAGAATGCATTGATTTTATCAGGGATAACTTTTTCAATTACCCCGACAGGAATTCCGGGAGGGAAATCAGAGAAAACACTTGTTTCTACCGTATCTCCCTTTATCGGCTTACTGCTTTTGGATATATCTTTCAACTGCACAAACCTTGGGTCGGCGCCATCCCATTCAATCCTTCCTGTTTCTCCTGTTTTACGTAGTCCGGCACTTACCCTGCTTTGCTTGTGTAAGAGGCTCATCACGTAGGAAAAATTAGTGCTCACATCCAGCACGGTACCTACAATTCCTTCCGGCCCCACCACTACCATACCTGGCTTAATCCCCTGCTTACTTCCCCGATGCAAAGTGAGATAATTGTTAGGCTGAGAGATGCTGTTATTAATCACCATTGCATCCATGTACAGATATTTTCTTTCCTTCCATACACTGTCCTGTTTAAATTTCCCGGTTTTGATTTCGCGGGAGGTATCAGCCGACTGGAAGTTATCGGACAACCGGTTTTGCAGTTCAACAATTTTTTTACGAAGACTAACATTTTCTTCTTCTAAGTTGAAATACTGCTCTACGTTGCTGTAACGCTTCTGTAGGCGACCGGTTATTTCAGAGGATTTATTTAAATAAACTGATTGCTGGTAACGGTTATAACGGAAGAGTAAAGCAAAGCAAAGTACTTCTGTTAAAACAAACAGAAGGAAGATAGAATGCCTGCGTAAAAAAGCAATAAGATTGCGCACAGACGCACAGTTTTAAGTTCCTCGGTCCAAGTTTGATTAGTTGCGCATCACAAAAGGATAGCGGTTATAGTTTTTCAGTGCAATGCCGGTACCGCGCACCACACTTTTCAGCGGATCATCTGCAATATGCACAGGGAGTTTGATTTTTTGCATGAGACGCTTATCAAGTCCTCTAAGCAAAGCACCTCCTCCCGTAATGTAGATACCGCGACGATAAATATCAGCAGCCAGTTCAGGAGGAGTCATCTCCAGAGCCTGTAAAATGGCTTCTTCAATTTTAAAAATACTTTTATCCAGCGCCTCGGCAATTTCCTGATAGCTCACCATAATCTGCTTGGGAATACCTGTAACCAGGTCACGCCCGTTCACAGGAATGTCATCTGGCGGATTGTCGAGCTCTTTCATTGCCGATCCGATCTGAATTTTTATTTGCTCAGCAGTACGTTCACCGATAAGAAGGCTATGGTAACGACGAAGCGCCTCACGAATGTCGCCTGTGAATTCATCCCCTGCTATACGAATACTCTGGTCACATACGATCCCTGCAAGGGCAATCACGGTGATACCTGTAGTACCACCTCCAATATCTACGATCATATTTCCGACAGGCTCTTCAACATCTATTCCTATACCCAGTGCTGCTGCCATTGGTTCATGTAAAAGGTAGACCTCCTGTGCGCCGGCTTGTTCTGCACTGTCGCGCACGGCTCTTTTCTCTACCTCTGTGATGCTGCTGGGAATACAAATCATCATCCTCCATTTTGGCGGGAAAAGCGGCTTTTTGGTGTAAACGAGCTTGATTAATTCACGAATCATCAATTCAGCCGCATTGAAATCTGCAATTACCCCGTCTTTCAGAGGACGTACCGTGCGGATGCTTTCGTGCGTTTTCTCATGCATCATGAGGGCCTTCTTTCCAACTGCCAGCACGTTTTTCGGGTTGTTGCGATCCAGGGCAACGATTGAAGGTTCGTTCACCACTATCTCATCATTATGAATAATCAGCGTGTTGGCTGTGCCAAGATCTATGGCAATGTCTTGTGTAAAGAAGTTGAAAAGGCCCATTTTTTTTCAGAGAAAGATTAATCGTAATAGCTGACTGGCAAATTTGAGTGAAATTATTGGAAAAAACAAAGTATGTGATAAACAAAAAATCACTTTTAAGACCTGTTTTTCTCAAATGTTGAAAACTTTTAAAAAATCAAGGGAGAAAAAAAGATTCAGAGGGGTCAGATTTTTCGTTTATATATTACCGTTAGTTAACAGAACTCATACCCGATATCCGCTCGGTAATACATCCCTTCATACCGAATATTCTCCAATGTAAGTCCGGCCGTATTAACAGCTTCAGCAACAGAGCTTCCGTAAGCCGTTACAGCCAGCACCCGTCCTCCCTGTGTGAATATTTTCCCGTTTTCCTCTTTTGTCCCGGCATGAAATACAAGGGTTCCCGGGTCTGTTTTCTCCAAACCTTCAATCACAAAGCCTTTTTGATATTCTCCGGGGTATCCGCCACTCACTGCTACACGTGTTACCGCAAAGCGTGGATCCGATTTCACAGTCTTGCCTGTAAGCTTCTGTTCAGCCGCTGCAGTTAATAATTCAACCAGATCTGACTGAAGTCGCGGCATCACTGCCTCCGTCTCCGGATCACCCATCCGGCAATTGTATTCGATCACGTAAGGATCTTCACCCACTTTAATTAAACCAAAAAAAACGAATCCGGTATAGTCCATTTTCTCTGATGAAATCCCATTGATAGTCGGTTGCACAATACGTTCCTCCACCTTTTTCATAAATACATCATCTGCAAAAGGAACCGGACTTACGGCTCCCATTCCTCCGGTATTTAATCCTGTATCACCTTCACCAATTCTTTTGTAATCTTTTGCCGAAGGAAGCAAAACATAAGATTTTCCGTCTGTGAGTGCAAATACACTGAGTTCTATTCCTGTAAGAAACTGCTCAATGACGACCTTACTGCCGGCCGCTCCAAACTTCCCGTCCTGCAACATCTCTTTCAACTCCTGTATGGCCTCTTCGTGTGTCTGACAAATCACGACCCCCTTTCCGGCAGCAAGTCCGTCTGCCTTTAAAACAACAGGTAATGAGTGTGAAGCAACATAATCAGCTGCTTCTGTATACTGTCCGGATGTAAATTCTTTATAGCCGGCAGTTGGAATACCATTACGCTGCATAAACTGCTTGGCAAATGCTTTGCTTCCTTCCAGCTGAGCAGCATAAGCAGATGGACCAATAACACCCAGCCAACTTTGCTGAAAAGGATTGATACGATGGATATTGTGAAAGTAATCGGTGATCCCTTTTACAAGAGGCTCTTCCGGACCAACAACAATAAGATCAATGGAGTTTTCTCGACAAAAAGCTTCCATTTTTTCAAATTCGCTATTTATAGGGAGGTTCACATTCGTACCGCAAAGGGCAGTACCCGGATTGCCGGGAGCGATGTATAGCTGATGACAAAGCGGACTTTGTTTTATTTTCCAGGCAAGTGCGTGTTCACGACCGCCGGAACCGAGAAGAAGGATGTTCATGGGTTGAATTTTTGATGATCAGGGGTCGAAATTAAAGGATGAATTTTTTATTTCAGAAAAAGCTTCCGACTAAGGGTAAATGAATTAATCCTTATTTTCGAATTTCTCCAATCACACACAAAAACAAAGTATGGAAAAAACGATTGCCGAAAAAGGTCACCCCAAAGGATTATGGGTATTATTTGGTACTGAAATGTGGGAGCGCTTCAACTTCTACGGAATGAGAACGCTGCTAACGCTGTTCATTGTAAATTCTTTAATGATGAGCAAAGAGGACTCCTCTCTTATATACGGGGGCTTTCTGGGGCTTTGCTACTTAACACCAATGCTGGGCGGTTTTGTTTCTGACAGATTTTTAGGTAACAGAACCTGTATTATGTTAGGCGGTCTGTTAATGGCGGCAGGACAGCTTCTTTTATTTTTTAGTGCTACGATATTTTCTTCCGGCCTCGACCTTGCAAAAACCCTTTTATACATTGCTCTTGGTTTGATCATTCTGGGAAATGGTTTTTTTAAACCAAATATTTCCAGCATGGTGAGTTCCCTATACCCGAAAGAGGAGAAGAATAAACTCGACACTGCCTTCACTATTTTTTATATGGGCATCAATGTAGGTGCGTTTTTGGGGCAGTTCATATGCCCGTTTGTTGGTGACGTTGTAGATGTAAATGGTAATCGTGACATTTTTGCTTTCAAATGGGGATTTCTGAGTGCCGGTATTGCCATGATTCTTGGTACGGTCACATTTTTCTTTTTGAAGGATAAATATGTGGTTACTCCAGACGGAAAGGCAATTGGCGGGAAGCCGGATAAAAACAACTCATCTGATTACGAAGAAGGAGAATCACAAAAGCCACAGTTTACAAACGCTTCTCTTGCAGTAAGCGTAATCGTATTTGCAGGACTTGCCAGTTTGTTTTATTTTGTTTTTGGACAAAATGTAATCTATTCCATCATTTATGGCAGTGGCATCACCCTTGCAGGGTTGATTCTTACCGACAAATCACTTACCAAAGTGGAAACAGAAAGAATCCTGGTGATCTACATTGTATCTTTTTTTGTCATCTTTTTCTGGGCTGCGTTTGAACAAGCCGGATCCTCACTGACTTTCATTGCAGATAACCAGACGGATAGAAATTTCTTTGGCTGGGATATGCCACCATCAATGGTGCAGATTTTTAACGGAATATTTGTTGTGATGTTTGCTGTGCCTTTCAGCTTTTTATGGGATAAGCTTAGAGCAAAGAACCTCGAACCGATTTCCCCAATGAAACAGGCATTCGGACTTGCACTAATCGCATTAAGTTATTTTATCATAGCACACAACGTAAAAGACCTTGGCAACACCGGTTTACTTGCCATTAAATGGCTTGTATTACTGTATTTAATTCAGACTTTCGGAGAGCTCTGCCTTTCTCCAATCGGATTATCGCTGGTAGGAAAACTTGCTCCTAAACGATTCAGTTCATTGCTATTTGGCGTATTCTTTTTATCGAACGCATCGGGATATGCCCTGGCGGGAACATTAGGCGCCATACTTCCTGCAACAGGAGAACAGTTTAAAAAAGCGGCAGAAAAAGGAATCGATCTTGGCGCAGTGCTTGATCAAAAAGTTACTCTTACCTCTGAACAGGCAGCTTTCCTGACAGCTAATAAGATATCTGATCAATACCCGACGTTCGCCGGATTTACAATTCATAATTTATTTGAATTCTTCATGGTATTTGTCGTACTGTGTGGTGTTGCTGCAGCCCTGCTTTTTGCGCTTACACCTAAACTCAAAAAGATGATGCACATGAATGCATAAACTCTTTTAAAAGATTACCCGGCTTTTAGCCGGGTTTTTTTATCTTTCAAGCCAAAACTGATTGCCATATGTCACAACCTACTTTCCGACCTTTTGTATCTGATGATTCAAAGATGCCCGAACTAACCCTTAAAAGTATATTGGTTGGTTCAGCCTTCGGCATCATCTTCGGTGCATCAACTGTTTACCTGGCATTAAAAGCGGGATTGACTGTCAGCGCTTCCATCCCCATTGCTGTGATCACGATTGCGCTAGGAAAATTTTTCCTGAAAACTTCCATACTTGAAAACAACATTATTCAGACAACTGGCAGTGCCGGAGAAAGTATTGCCGCAGGTGTGGTATTCACTCTTCCGGGTTTTTTATTTCTCTCTTTACCCGAGAGCAGCAACTACTTCAACTACCTCACCATCATGACGCTTGCAATATTAGGAGGCATGCTGGGAACATTGATGATGATTCCATTAAGAAAATCACTGATTGTAAAAGAACACCATACGCTACCATACCCTGAAGGCACAGCTTGTGCGAGTGTGTTAAAAGCGGGTGAAAAGGGAGGCGATCTGGCAAAGATTGCATTCAAAGGAATGGGAGTGGCAGTTATCTATGCCTTGCTTCAGAAAGTATTTCATGTTATTGCCGAAACACCGGTGTATGTCACACAACTCAAAAACAAATACCTGCCATCTGCAAGGGTTGACGGAGAAATCACTCCAGAATATCTTGGTGTTGGATACATCATCGGACCAAAAATTGCGGGTATCCTGGTTGCAGGTGGCGGACATAGTTCTTTTGTATTAACTCCCTTGATTGCTACCCTTGTACCGGGTGATGCCACTTTTAATCAGCTAATGAAACTCGGACTCAACCCTGCCAAATACGGATGGGATCCTGCATCGCATACTTTCTCCAACAGCGCAGAAGCGATCTATCGTGCTGTAATTCGCCAGATCGGCGCCGGGGCTGT
>JBKDJT010000292.1:0-4331 GCA_046345435.1 Bacteroidota bacterium | reverse complement strand
ATGATGCACAAAAAATCAGTTCATCTGAAAAAAACTATGTAAAGACCAATGATGTTTTTGACAGAACAGTTTCAAGTACATCTATTCTGCCTAGCGACGAATCTTTGAACAAACTAGGTAAAGATGGCTGGGAGTTGGTTTCATCTTATGTAGAAAATGAAACCGTTTATCCGAATCTGCTTGCGAGAGGAAGCGGCGTAGCAGGATTGCAACCCAATGTCCGCCCTCAAAGGCTGGTTGTTATCTTTAAGCGTCCTGCAGGTTCAGGAAAGAAATAATGAACAGGATCAATTTAATTTTAAAAGATGCCCGGGTCTATATCCGGGTATTTTTTTAACTATCTAAAATCACGCGATTCCAAACTAATAACCAACAACTTCTACATCTTCTCATAACACCCCAAATCCGGTAATCCACTTCTTGGTAGTCCGTAGAAGTCGGTTGTAAGTGATCCGGCCTTTCCTTTATTAATTGCGGGGGAATTGCTTTTCAATCTGAAATCAAAATAACGCTTACTGATATCTATACTGTCGAACGCAGGATCCTGATTGCGGATGATTTCATTAAGCGTAACCTGTTTGGGATCTTCTTTAACGCGGTAAAGCACATGATCAAAAACAACGTTGAATGCAGTAGCTCCTTCTTTTTGTACCACCACTTCGTTTTCTACAAAGCCTTCACTTCCCCAGAAGATACTGTTCTCAAACCGCGCATCAAGAGGGGCTTTAATAATTTGGTTGTTTTGCTTGATGAAGTTGCTTGTAAGTAAAACAGGGTTTTTATGACTGACATAAGAACTTGAATAGCTGACAACGGTACAATGGTTAAATCTATAGTTGCCGCCCAGTACCAGTGCTATGTTGTTGCCGCAGTTGCTGATTTGTGAATTGTTTACCTCCATGCTTGAATTGACACCAAGTAAACCTGCATCAAAAGCCTGGTCGATGATGCAACTGTTAAGTGTGATTTTGGGGTTTGAATTACCTGCGGGTTGTTCTGCTACAAGGCCCTGGTAAGCATTTTTTATTCTTGCATGGGTGAGTTGGTTGTCGCGGCTGCTACTTCTGAAATAAATGCCGGGCCAGCTCCCGGGGAAATTTCGGTAAGGTTCATCTAATCGGTTTCCTTGAAAAACAACACTGTCGTTTTTTGTTCCGTTTACAATAAGTGTTCCGTTTACAATCATGGGAGCATCTGCATTTAAATGGATGCGTGTTCCTTTTTCTATTGTAAGTGTTGCTGTAGTATCAATTGTGATACCTCCTAAGATCACATAAGGCAATTCATTTGTCCAGGTTGTATTTGATTTCAATAGTCCGTTGCGTATATACCTTGCGTTTTGTCCCCATGCTTCGAGTTGCTTGTAAGAAGTAAAACCGTTTGCTACAATTTTAATGCTGTCGCGGATTAAAAATGGAAGCAGGTCGTTATTGGGTTGGATGTTGACACGTACAAACACATACATGCTGTCTTCTCCTTCTATTTCCAGACTGCTAAATTGAGTGCCGGGGGTTCCGTCTACATTTATTTTAAAGTAGGAGCTGTTGCCACCCATTAGTTGCAAGTTGCTGATGCGGACCGTGTTTTTGTTATCGTTTTTGATCAGAAAATAACCTGTAACAGACCCTGCGGTGGTAAATACTGTGTCGAACCGAATGGTGTCATTCGACAAGCTGATTCGACCGTTTGTATCAATCAGGTTGTCTTTGCTGCATGAGAAAAAAAAGAGTGCGGCAATGAAAATAAATAATGAATAAAGCTTTTTCACAGAATGTAAAATTAATCTTATTCGTGATATAATAGGAACCCGAAGTTATAGGTGAAATGATGCGAACTTTTGTTCATGAAGCCCATGCCAGTGTTGCTACTGACAGCGATGCCGGCGATGATTGAAGAATACAGTTGCCGCAGGCTTCCAGTGTAGCACCCGTGGTTAGCACATCATCTATCAGTAAAACCTGCTTGTCTTTCAAAGCTGAAGAATTTTTTAATTGAAAAACTTCGCGGATATTTTCCCAGCGGTCATTACGACCTTTTCTTGTTTGTGTATCTGTATAAGTCGATTTTATTACAGCATCATTACACAAATACCACCCCGTTATCTGCGACATACCTTTTGCTATGATTGCTGCCTGGTTATACCCGCGTTGTTTTTCTTTATCGGAGTGCATGGGAACAGGAACGAGTATATATTCATTGGTAAAAAGAGAGCCGCTTTTCAATTGTTTACCCAGAATTTTTCCCATCATCAGTCCGGCGCTTTGGTTTTTTTCATATTTCAATGCATGAATAATATGTTGCAGCGCTGATCCTTTTGTAAAATAAAAAGCAGCTGTTGCGGTCTTGACAGGAATACGTCCGTAAAATATTTTTTCTATCGGATTGCCTGCAATGTTTTCAAAACCGGTTTCAGGGAGCGAAGCTATACAAAGCGGGCAAACAGGGTCGTGTAAGGAAAGAAGATCTGTTTGGCATCCTGCACAGAGATGCGGATAAAACAGGTGTAACAGGTCGAGTGTTCTTTCTTTGATTAAAGAGACAATCATGCAAGAAGGTATTGATATAACTCTTCAACTTTACTTAGCTGAATAACTTCAATTTGAAATTTTTGTAATAACTGTGTATTTTGTTTTTGTCGGCTGGCGAAATTGTATCGGCTGATGATGATTTTTTCGAATCCTAATTTCTCCGCTTCAGCAATTCTTTGTTCAATTCTGTTCACTGCACGTATTTCTCCGCTTAACCCGATTTCTCCGGCAAAACAAATTTTCTGGTTTAGCGGAACATCTTCGTAGCTCGACAAAAGCGCGCACAATACGGCTAAGTCTATTGAAGGATCTTCCACTTTCAGTCCGCCTGCAATATTTAAAAACACATCTTTATTGCCAAGCTGAAATCCTCCTCTTTTTTCCAACACAGCAAGCAGCAGCTGCAAACGACGAAGATCAAATCCTGTTGAAGTTCGTTGGGGTGTACCGTAAACGCTGGTTGTAACAAGTGCCTGAACTTCTATCAGCAATGGTCGCATCCCTTCAATGGTTGCTGCAATAGCAATACCACTTAAAGGATGTTCTTTCTGTGTGATCAGGATTTCACTAGGATTACTCACTGGCCTCATTCCTTCATTGCTCATTTCGTAAATGCCAAGTTCCGATGTTGAACCAAATCTGTTTTTCATTGTGCGAAGAATACGATAAGCATAATGACGATCACCTTCAAACTGCAATACAACATCCACCATATGCTCCAGTATTTTTGGTCCTGCAATGCTTCCTTCTTTTGTGATATGACCAATGATGAATACAGGTGTATTTGTTTCTTTAGCAAAACGTTGCAGCTCGGCTGTGGTTTCACGTATCTGACTCACACTGCCAGCTCCGCTTTCTATATAAGGTGATTGAAGTGTTTGGATGGAATCAACAATGACAAGTTCCGGCTTCAGTTTTTTTATTTCCTGAAAAATGGTATTTGTTCCAGTTTCTGTTAACAGATAAAATTCATCGTTTTGTTTTTGCAACCTGTCTGCACGCATTTTTATTTGCTGTTCACTTTCTTCACCGCTGATGTATAGCGTGCGTACTCCTTGCATCTCCAATCCAAGTTGTAAGAACAAAGTTGACTTACCTATTCCCGGTTCGCCTGCAACAAGTATTAAACTTCCCGGAACTATTCCACCACCCAAGACACGATTCAGTTCGGTATCTTTTGCATGCAATCTTTTTTCTTCGCTGCTTGTCACTTCACGCAATGCAATTGTTTTTACATTTCGAGGATCTTGTTCTTTCCAGTTTTGTGTTGCAGGATTATTTTTTTCTTTGGTGATGAGTTCTTCGGTGAAGGTGTTCCATTCGTTGCATGACGGACAACGTCCGATCCATTTAGCAGATTCATATCCGCAATTCTGACAAAAAAATCCTGTTTTAACTTTCGCCATGCGTTAAAGGTAAGAGATGAGATGTTTTTACTGATGGATAAATGAACCTAAGAAAAAAGGAAAAAAAGAATAAGGATGTATGCTTTATAAAAAGTAAAAGGGCTGAAATTTCTTTCAACCCTTTGTACTTACTAACCCATTAAATTCTATTGCTAAATTACGAATTGAGGGCAGATTTCAAAATTATTTTTGGAGGATGTGCATAACTATTCTTTTGCTTTGGAGTTTCTGGATCAGAGATTTGCAAAGAGACAGAATTAAACTAAAAAGTTGAAAATCAATTGTTTATATATTTATTTTTCCTCAACTTTTTTATAAATTTTTAAGAAAAAAACACCCTGCCGACAATTTGGCGCGACAATTTGTCTTTCTTTTTTACGCTTAACAACAGTTTAAG
>JBKDJT010000291.1:0-2711 GCA_046345435.1 Bacteroidota bacterium | reverse complement strand
ACAATAACCGGTGGAACAAATTTTACTGTGTCCGCTTCAGCCGCAACTCCACTGTTTGTCTCAGGCCCGGATTTATCAATATTAGCATCATCCGATTTTTTATTCAGCGACTTATCTGTTGCGTACCTTTTTTTCAGCAACGTTTTTTTACTAATCACAAGCTTGTCCGACTTCAACCCATATGTTTGCCTGTCAATAATAAGCAGTGGATCAAATGAATAGTCCTTATATCGTGTTTCAAAATGAAGATGAGGTCCGGATGACCTGCCTGTTGAACCACCAAGACCCAGTAACTCTCCCGCCATTAGAAACTGATTTGGAACAACAGATATCTTACTTAAATGACCATAAAGCGTTTCTAACCCGTTAAGATGTCTCACAACTACACAATTTCCAAAACCACTTTTATTGTAGCCTGCAAAACGAACAATTCCATCAAAGGCAGAAACAACAGTATCGCCTGTTCGTAAATGAAGATCCAACCCATGATGCATCCTCCCCCATCTTGGCCCATAACTGGAGGTGAGCCCTCCGTACCAGGTGAGTACAAATTTTTCTTCACCGCTGATTAACGGCAATTCTATTATTTCCGGAAGAACAGCAGGATCAAAATCATCGTAACTAAAGGTCATCTCATTGTTCCAGAACTCCTTAAACAACACATTCTCTGAGAGTATATTGGCGGCTATGGAATCAGACGTGCTGAAATCTAAGGAGGGATGTGAATACCAAACCTTCCTACCGGTATCTATAATAACTTTGAAATTGTCGCCGGATTTACCTGCATACGCAGATGAACATATATTAAAAAAGATATAGAGAAATAAAGCTGAAGCGAATGCCAAAAAATAAGATCGTTTCATTCCTGAGTTTTTTTGAATGATAAGATATTGGTTATTGTTTTCTTTCGTTAATAAACAACAATCACCTAAAAATGCACATTTTAAACGAAAGAATGTGCAAGATAGTATCCTTTTGCCGGAATTTTACTTGTTGCCTGTATCTTCTTTTATTTATAAAAAGAAATGTCTTGAGATATATTCTGCCAAAGCAAATTAGACGTCTTTTCAAATCCAAACAGCTTTCTACCTACATACATACTATTATAAGTTAGCTGCAGGATTATTACCCTCTTTTAAAACAACAAGAAGTAATGAATATTTATATTGACCTTGGGGTGTTATCTCCATGAAATATTTATCTTTAATACAAAAAGCTTCCTGTTAAAAAATGAAAAGCGCTGCGCCAAAAAAAATAAAATTGACCCTCGTAAAAAAAATATTTATCCTTTTAAGTGTTCTCGGCTTTCTTTTATTTTTTATAACAGGATCAATAATCTTCTCAAAATTTGACGCAGACTCTGTCGTTAATCAAAATCCGAAATACATGATTATCCTTGGTGCAAGGGTAAAGAATGACGGGCTTTCAAAAACTCTTAAACGAAGACTTGATGCTGCAATTCCAACTATTTCAAAAGATTCTTCATTAATAGTCATAGTATCAGGCGGACAAGGTGCAGATGAGCCTGTTTCAGAAGCAGAGGCAATGGCTTCTTATCTTTTAGAGAATGGGGTTTCAAGTAATCGCATCATTAAAGAAGCAAAGTCAGTCGACACTTATGAAAATCTGTTGTTCTCAAGAAAACTGATAACTTCTGACACAGAAATCGAAATCCCTGTATGGCTCGTAACAAGTAATTACCATCAGTATCGTGCACAGTATTTATCAAAGCAACTGCACTACAAACCATATGGCATCCCCTGCTCTACGCCTCTAAAAGACTTACCTCTATATTTCATTCGTGAAATCATGGCTGTTACTTCCTTGGTATTTGGAAATTATTAGATAGTTCTGAATTAGACTTATTCCTCTTCCTGGTATTCTGTCTCTTCTACATCTTCCCTGTCTCTATTCCCTAATTTAATTTTGGGATTGCTTTGCGTTCCTGTAATCTGCATCGGTATGCCTATAATACCTAAAGGAGGAAGTCCCAGTCGCATTTTGAATTTAATTTGACCATCAAATGAAGACTGGCCCTCCATTCTAAGTCTGAAACCGGCCATTTTTATTTTAAACCGCTCGAGGGTAATCACATTGTTCTTCACTGTTGTTTTAATATTTACTTTGCTGATATCCGGGTCAGCAACCTTATCTTCTCCGGTCGACTTACTAATTGCATTCAGTAAACGCAGCCCCTTTACTTTTACTTTTTTCACACTAAGCACCCCTCCTCCTTCCAGCGAAGGAAATATTGGCTGCATATTTTTATCTAACTTCCCTTTGAGTTGATATTCAAGCGACACAATACCTTGTGCCTTGCCTGCCGACGTTGCCATCTCTCTGAACAGCTTTACTGAATCATACATTTTCTTTACATCAAAATCAGTAGCCTGGACATTAAAATCAAATGTCGCATTGCGCATTCCATTGCTGACATAAGATGCATTCATCTTCATTTCACTACCTGCAAGCTTAAATCCTCCGTTCTGAAGTGAAAGACTGCTATTTAAAACAAGCAGCTCTCCCTGAAGAGCAGATAATGTAGTTCCGCTAAACAATAATTTGTTTACTGTTGCAGTTATTTTTAAATCAAGATCATCGGGCACAAGTATGACTCCCGTACCTGACGACTGTGTTGGTTTTGTTTCGTTTGATGCCGGCTCCGAAACAGACATAAACTGATCAGCATTTAAAAAATTGGAATGTAAAGC
>JBKDJT010000290.1:0-5982 GCA_046345435.1 Bacteroidota bacterium | reverse complement strand
AGATTTTAAAAGAAGAAGCTATTGAAACAATGCCGGGTGTGCGATGCTGGAGAAAATCTGTTGCAATTGATAAGGTTGGGTTGTATATACCCGGCGGAACAGCGCCATTGTTTTCAACACTTCTTATGCTAGGAATACCTGCGAAAATTGCAGGGAGTAGACAAATTGTTCTTTGTACTCCTCCCGGCAAATCAGGAAAAATTCATCCTGCAATTTTATATACTGCAAAATTTCTTGGCATTGATACGATCATCAAAGCCGGAGGCGCTCAAGCAATTGGCGCGATGGCATACGGTACACAAACCGTTCCACAAGTATATAAAATTTTTGGTCCGGGTAATCAGTATGTAACCAGTGCAAAGCAACTCATCCAAAAAGAAGGCATTGCCATTGATATGCCTGCCGGTCCGAGTGAGGTATGTATTTTGGCTGATGAATCAGCAAATCCGTCTTTTGTGGCTGCAGATTTGCTTTCCCAGGCGGAACATGGTGCAGACAGCCAGGTTTTACTGGTAACTACTTCTAAAGAAATTGCAGAGCAAACAATCAATGAATTAAAGGTTCAAATGGAAAAATTACCAAGAAAGGAACTTGCGGAGAAGGCGCTTGCAAACAGTAAAGCAATTGTTTTTAAAAATATGGATGATGCAATTGAGCTGGTGAATGAATATGCTGCAGAACATCTGATTATTGCAACAAATAATGCAGAGACCATTGCTGAACAAATCATCAATGCAGGTTCTGTGTTTATCGGACATTTCTCACCGGAAAGCGCAGGTGATTATGCAAGCGGCACCAATCACACTTTACCAACCAATGGGTTTGCTCGCGCCTACAGTGGTGTAAGTGTTGATAGCTTTGTAAAAAAAATAACCTTTCAGCAATTAAGTCGGGAGGGATTGAACAATATTGCAACAGCAGTAGAAACAATGGCAGAAGCAGAAGGATTAAGCGCACATGCCAATGCTGTTCGCGTTCGTAGAATGAATTAATAAAAGATGTATGAGCTTTCGTATTGACCAACTATTAAGAGATAATATCCGGAAACTAGTCCCCTACTCCTCCGCGAGAGATGAGTTTCACGGACAAGCAAGCATTTGGCTTGATGCCAATGAGAACAGCATCGGATCTCCTTTATTGAAATGGTACAACAGATACCCGGATCCGTATCAGCAAAAAATAAAAGAAAAAATAGCAGGCATAAAAGGCATACCTGCTGCAAATCAGTTTATAGGTAATGGCAGCGACGAATGTATAGATTTATTATACCGAGCATTCTGCGAACCGGGCAGAGATAATGTAATTATTTGCCCGCCTACCTATGGTATGTATGAAGTAAGTGCCAATATCAACAACATTGAAATACGCAGAGCTCCTCTCCTGTCGGATTTCCAGCTAAATCTCGAATCTATTGCCGGATTGATTGATGGCAATACAAAGATCATCTGGATCTGTTCGCCCAACAACCCAACAGGCAACAGCATTCATTTTGAAAGTATAGAAACAATACTGAATAATTTCGACGGACTGGTAGTAGTGGATGAAGCCTACATTAATTTCGCACGTCAAAAATCTTTTGCCCAATTACTTCCCGAATATCCCAACCTCATCATCCTGCAAACATTGAGCAAAGCATGGGGATTGGCAGGTTTGCGATTAGGCATGGCTTTCGCTTCTGAAGAAATCATTTCGATCTATAATAAAATAAAACCGCCTTATAATATTAGTGAAGCAGTGCAGGAACTTGTTATCAAAGCACTGGATAATGTAGAAGAAGTGAATGTGATGATTAAAGAAATCGTTCTGCAAAGAGAATGGCTCAGGAATGAATTGACAACACTTCCAAATGTGCAACATATTTATCCTTCCGAAGCCAACTTCCTGCTTGTTAAAATAGATGAAGCAAAAAATGTATATGATTATCTGGTAGAGAAACAAATTGTTGTGAGAGACCGAAGCAAAGTACCGGGATGTGAAGGTTGTTTGCGAATAACAGTAGGAACAGAAAAAGAAAACAAGGAATTAATTGAAGCTTTAAAATCTTTAAAACGAAAGGCCCATAATGACGGCAATAACTAGAACGTTCAAAAAATATACAGATGAAACGAATTCTTTTCATAGATCGCGCTGGCACCATCAATACAGAAGCTCCACCTACTTACCAGATCGACAGTTGGGATAAACTGGAATTTTATCCGGGAGTATTTCAGTACTTGGGAAGAATTGCATCAGAGTTGGATTATGAGTTGGTGATGATTACCAACCAGGATGGATTAGGAACCGATTCATACCCTGAGGAAAACTTCTGGCCCATTCAGCAACACATCATTCGTTCCTTATCCAATGAAGGCATTGATTTCAGCGCTGTTCTCATCGACCGTACATTTCCGCACGAAAATGCTCATACCCGAAAACCCGGAACAGGAATGGTTACAAATTACATGAACAATCCAGAGTACGATCTTGCCAATTCATATGTCATTGGCGATCGTATCACAGATGTACAACTTGCCAAGAACATTGGAGCGAAAGCAATCTGGATGAAACAGGATGAAACATTAGGTGCAAGTGAAGTATCTGATAAACTTAAAGAATTAAAAGAAGTAATTGCACTAGAATCTCCCAACTGGAAAGATATTTACGCGTTCTTAAAAAACGGATTAAGAAAAGTGCAGCATGTTCGCAATACAAACGAAACAAAAATACACATCGAACTAAACCTCGACGGAACCGGCATTTCTGATATAAAAACAGGCATCGGATTTTTTGACCACATGCTGGATCAGATTGCACGTCATGGAAAAATGGATCTGAGCATTCAGGTAAAGGGAGATCTTGAAGTGGATGAACATCACACCATTGAAGATACCGGCATTGCATTAGGTGAAGCAATTGCTAAAGCGCTGGCTGATAAAAAAGGAATTGAAAGATATGGTTTTGCCTTACCAATGGATGAAGCCTCAGCAAAAGTGCTGATAGATTTTGGCGGCAGAAACTGGATTGTATGGAATGCACTTTTCAGAAGAGAAAAAATCGGTGAAATGCCCACAGAAATGTTTTTCCATTTTTTTAAATCATTCAGCGATGGCGCAAAATGTAATTTACAAATAGAATGTATCGGCGATAATGAACACCATAAAATAGAAGCCATCTTTAAAGCTTTTGCAAAAGCCATCAGAATGGCAGTTAAAAAAGATCCATTTTCAAATTATTTACCCTCAACGAAAGGGGTACTTTAAAAAATGTAGCCGATCTTCTTTAAAGAATCCTACTTATTCTTTTCGCTTATCTAAGATCATTTAAGATTTTCATAAGCATGACTACTGCTATTTGTAACTATGACAAATATCAGTAATCAGTCTTTGCTGCTGAGATAACTTTCGCCCGAAAATCAATCAACTCACAAAAGCAAAAAATATTTTTATGCAAGCAATTATTGTTCCTGTAGATTTTTCACCTGTATCAATCAATGCTGCAAAGTTTGCACTAAAACTGGCGCGCCAGACCGGAGGGAAAATTGTACTTCTTCATGCTTTTCTTTCGCCATCAGCAATGCCCGTTATGGGCGATGTTGAACTGACTGAAGACGGCTTATGGGATTTTTACAGTGACGAATTAAAGCAGCTGGTTGAAAGTTTAGGAAAAGAAGATCCCTTAGTAAAAATAGAGCAGATGCAAATCAGAGGTACCGTAACTGAGTCTGTCAGTCAATTCTCCGATTCACTTGTATCACAAATGATTGTGATGGGAATCAGCGGTGCGGGGAAAGGAGAAATTGCAGTTTTTGGCAGCAATACGCTCAGAGTTGCAGAGCAAAGTAATATTCCCATTTTAATTGTACCTCCCGGTGCTAAGTTTAGTTCAATTTCAGATATTGGCCTTACTACTGATTTCAAAAATGTTGACAAAAGAATTCCCGAGAAAAAAATTGAAGAAATAATTGGCCGCTTTGGCGCCAGGCTTCATATCATGCATGTTGATCATGAAAGCAAAAACTGGAATGAAGAAACTCCACTGCAAAGCGGACTTGTTGAGTCTATGTTTCAGGAATTTCATCCGGAATATCATTTCATCAACCATCCCAATCTTGCAGAGGGTTTATCTGAATATGCTGAGAAAAACAGTATTGAACTGCTAATTGCTATTAAAGGTGATTACAGCTGGTTACAAAAACTATTTCACAAGGATCATGTAAAGCAGCTGGCCATCCACAGCCGCATACCACTTCTGATTATTAACCCGGCATAAAAAAAGATCAGTCAAAACGAAGTGCTTTAACAGGCCTGATTGTTCTTACCAGGAAGGATGGTATAAACAAAATAAGAAAGGCTACCAGGAATGTGCCTATCTGTACTAGCAATACCTGCCACCAGATTATTTTTACAGGAGCAACAGCAATATAATAAGCCGATTCATCGAGACGAATAATTCCAAAATATTGCTGTAAGAAACTGAAACCTAGTCCGGCAAAAGTTCCCAGCAGAACTCCAGTGATGGTAATAATCAAACCTTTTCTCCAAAAGATCTTTTGCACCTGGCTATTTGTTGCACCCAATGCTTTAAGTAACCCTATCATTTTTGTTCTTTCAAGAACCAAAATAAGCAGACAGGATATCAGATTCACCATTGCAACAATACACATCACAATAATTATTAATTGACGATTTGTATTTTGCAGTTGCAGCCAGTCGAAGATATTTGGCAACATTTCACGTACCGGAGAAGCATACCATGAAACGGGTACTTGGTCGAGAATACGATGTGCAACCTCAATATCTGCTTCCTGATTATTTAAAGTAATTTCATACCCGCCTGCCTGGTTGTTGTTCCACTTATTGATTGCCCTTATTAGTGACATTTCAGCTAAAACAAATGATTTATCGTACTCTTCAATACCGGAAGCATAGATGCCTGCAACCCTGACCGGACGTATACGCGGCGTTTCGCTTTGCCCATTAACGAAATAAAGAAAAACCCTGCTGCCTGTATCCACCTGGAGTTGTTTTGCAGTATACTGAGATATGAGAATCGATGGTGCTGCAGTATCAAAATGTAAAAAACTTCCTTTTTTAATAAAAGGCATAATTCTCTGACTGGAAAAATTTGACGAAACACCTTTTAATAAAACACCTTCAATAGACTCTGTACTTTTAAGCATTGCCGATTTGGTGATATAGGGATCCGCGGAAAGTACACCTTCAGTTGATTTTAAAATTTTGGTGATCGAATCATTGTATTCAAGAGGCGTTTCTTCACCACTCAAAGCATCTCCCCCCACTTGCGAGTGAACCCTTATATGCCCCCAGAAACTGAATACTTTTTTTGCAACCGCCTCCTGAAACCCGGCAACAAAGCCAAGTGTTATCACCATGACGGCCACACTTATTGCAGTTGCCACAACAGAAAGACGGACTATAAAACCCGAAAACGAGGTATTTTTTCTAAATACCAGTCGCTTTGCTATGAAGGATGAGATATTCAAACCCGTTAACTTTGATAAATTGTAAAACTAAAGGATTATTATTTTATATGAACCGGACTTTTAAAAGGTTCTTTTTAATTTTTAATGCAGGACTCACTCTAGCGGTAAGTTGCTATTCGCAGAATACCGAACAAGTGAGTATGTCTTCCATTCATTCAATTAAATTCCATGTGTATGGCGACCAGTTAGCGTACCCAATTATCAAATTAAACAGTACCGACCGGCTTGAACTTCATTTTGATGATCTGGATGCCGATGTAAAATATTACTCATACACCTACATCCTTTGCAATGCAGATTGGACTACAGCTCCAATAAGCCAGTTCGATTATATGAAAGGATTTACAAATGTTCGAATAGGCACCTACCGAAACTCTTCGGTTGTTCTTACGCGCTACACGCATTACTCCGCCGAAATCCCCGATCGTAATACTGCTCCCACACGCAGTGGAAATTATCTTTTGAAAGTTTTTCTGAATGGTGATACAAGCAAGCTGGCA
>JBKDJT010000289.1:0-6035 GCA_046345435.1 Bacteroidota bacterium | reverse complement strand
TGGTAAAACCACGCAAAATCAAAAACCTGAAAATATTTTTTTTATTCATAATCAAGTATTTGCATTTGTGTGTTTTGTAATTAAAATTTAAATACTCATCTTTATAGTGTAAATCACCAAATAGTCATTCATGAGAAAAGCTGATCTTGTTAACCAAATCGCAGAAAAAACCGGAATACCTAAAGTTGACGTGCTCATTACTCTGGAAACAATGTTCAAGGAAGTAAGGGAATCACTTGCTGGCGGACAAAATATTTATATCCGTGGTTTCGGAAGTTTTATTACCAAAAAAAGGGCTGCAAAAATTGGCAGAAATATCAAGAAAAATACTGCTGTTCATATTCCTGAACATTTCGTGCCCACCTTCAAACCTGCAAAAGAGTTTGTTACTCTGGTAAAGAATAAGCATAAAAGAAAATAAAACAGCCGGGTATTTGTTATTTTCAAACAGTAGCTTTGCGGATTATAATTATTGTAAGTGAATAAATCGCAATTACTATTTGTTGGACTAGCAGCCGGGGTTACCTTTCTCTTGTTCTTTTTGGGGCGTACTGTGCCTAAATCAGGCAATATTGCTAAATCATCGTCTGTTCAGGCAGCAAACCAGCCTAATACTACGATCTTAAGATTCGAAGACCTCCTCGATTTATCTAAAAAAAGGCTCAGCCCGTCTTTGCTTCAGCAGGTTGAGTTGAAAGAAAAAGATTTGTCTGCGTTGTCCGATAGCTCACAAAAAGCGCAGGCATACCGAAGCCTTGCCAGATTGTGGATGGACAGTGTTGGGGTGTTTGTTCCGTTTGCCAAATACACGGCTGAAGCAGCTAAATTGGAAAATTCAGATAAAAACCTCACCTTTGCCGCCCAATTGTTATTGGAAGAAGCTCTTTCTGTACAGGAAAAACCTCTGCAGACCTGGATGGCTAAAGAGGCAAGAGACCTTTTTGAACAACAGCTGCTTGTTCAGCCCGACAATGATGCAGCTCAAATCGGGTTGGGTTCCTGTTATTTCTTTGGCGCCGCGAAAGACGGAGAGCCTCCAATGAAGGGGGTAATGCTCATTCGGGAAATTGCTGAAAAAAATCCCGGCAATGCCTATGCACAGCGAATGCTTGGCATCGGTGCCGCCGAAAGTGGACAGAAGGAAAAAGCCATCGAAAGGTTTCAGAACGTTTATCGCCTGGAGCCGGATAACATGGATGTGTTGCTGAGACTGGCAAATATTTGTGAGCAGTCGGGCGACAAAAAAGAGGCCAAAAACTGGTATCAGGAGCTGGTCAATGTGGCACAAAGACTGGAAAAAGAAAAAAAGTTTAAACCGGGACCGGAGATGATCCGGCAACTGGAGCAACATATCAAAACACTGGAAAACTAATTTTAAACGAACTCAAATTTTTAACTATGCCCTGCGGTAAAAAAAGAAAGCGTCATAAAATCGCTACCCACAAGCGTAAAAAACGTCTGAGAAAAAACAGACACAAGAAGAAGAATAAATAATTCTTCTTTCGGTACGATGATTTATTCACCGTTCCAAATGTGGGTACAAGTATAAAACGTTGCTTGTATTATCCATCGTATCCGCATTTTCCTTCTTGACTGGGTGACCATTATCGGATCATCTAAATGACGCATCGTGAACAAGGAACTCATTATTAATGCTGCTCCAGGTGGGGTTGAAATAGCCCTGCTGGAAGATAGAAAGTTGGTTGAACTTCACCAGGAAAGCCAGGACAGCAGTTTTACGGTTGGAGATTTATATCTGGGAAAAGTTAAAAAACTGGTTCCGGGTATGAATGCTGCTTTTGTGGATGTTGGCTTTGAAAAAGATGGCTTTCTTCATTACACCGATTTAAGCCCATACATCCGTTCTCTCATAAAATTTACAGGCCAGAACACAGCAAATAAATCAGATGCCTTGCCCGATTTTGCTCAGTTTCAGAATGAGCCGGAAATTATTAAAACTGGTAAAATCGGAGAAGTACTCAACGGCCGGCCCAATGTGCTTGTACAGATCCTCAAAGAGCCAATAGCCGCGAAGGGTCCTCGACTCAGCTGTGAAATTTCGCTTCCGGGACGTTTTGTCGTGGTAACACCTTTTAATGATATTGTTGCTGTTTCAAGAAAAATTCATTCCAGTGATGAAAGAAAACGCCTGCAAAAGATCATTGAGGCTATCAAACCCAAGAACTTCGGTGTGATTGTCCGTACGGCAGCAGAAGGAAAAAATACAGCCGAGTTGCATGAAGACTTGAACAACCTGGTACAAACATGGCAGGAAATTCAGAAAAACTTAAGGCAGGCAAATCCTCCATATAAAATTCTGGGAGAGAAAGACAAAATCACCAGTATTCTTCGCGATCTGCTTAATTCTGATTTCAACCGAATTGTCGTCAATGACAAGGCGATCTATGGTGATGCCCGTTCCTACATACAAAAAATTTCTCCTGACAAAGCTGAGATCGTTACTTTCTATCAAAATGGAGCTTCTATATTTGATAGTTTTGGTATTACAAAGCAAGTAAAAGCTGCCTTCGGTAAAACGGTGAACCTAGCAAGCGGCGCGTACCTGATAATCGAGCATACTGAAGCTTTGCATGTAATTGATGTAAACAGCGGCTATAAAAGTGTAAGTGCCAACCAGGAAGAAAATGCCTTGCAGACCAACCTAGAGGCTGCGGCTGAAATTGCACGACAACTTCGTTTGCGCGATATAGGAGGAATCATTGTGGTTGACTTCATTGACATGAAACTACCTGAGAACAAACGCAAGCTGGCAGATGCCATGGAGGAATTCATGAAATCTGATCGCGCTAAGCATGCCATCCTGCAAATTTCAAAATTCGGATTGATGCAGATTACACGTCAGCGCATGCGTCCTGAAGTCAGCATCAATACAAGTGAATTGTGTCCGAGCTGCAGTGGATCCGGAAAGGTTTCTTCTACCCTTATTCTTGAAGATGAAATAGAAAAGAATCTCAGCTATCTGATTATGCAGAAGCACAATGGGCTGACGCTTGCAGTTCATCCAATTATTGAAGCCTATCTACGAAAAGGAATTCCTTCCAAGCGTATGAGGTGGAGTTGGAAATACAAGCAGAAAATAAAAGTAAGAAGCAATACCAATTATCATCTTACAGAATATCACTTCTTTGATCAGCAGGATGAAGAAATCAAGATGATATAGATTTGGGATCAATCTATTTTGTAGATGATCATCTTTCTGTTTACACTTACAGTATATTATCTTTGACTGCATGTTCAAGAACCTGAAAGTAATAGTAGTACTGCCTGCTTATAATGCAGGTAAAACACTTGAACGCACTTATCAAGAAATCCCTTTTGATATTGTTGATGAAGTGGTCTTGGTAGATGATGCCAGCAAGGATGATACATTGCAAAAAGCAACAGTTCTTGGCATAAGACATATTGTAAGTCACACACAAAACAAGGGTTACGGCGGCAATCAGAAATCGTGTTATGCCAAGGCGCTTGAACTTGGGGGCGATATTGTTATTATGCTGCATCCCGATTATCAGTATACGCCTCAGCTGATTCATGCCATGGCAAGCATTATCGGTAATGATGTTTATCCCGTAGTATTCGGAAGCCGCATCCTTGGTAATGGTGCTTTAAAAGGAGGCATGCCCTTGTATAAATACATCGCCAATCGTTTTCTGACGTTTACCCAAAATGTATTATTGGGACAAAAACTTTCTGAATACCACACAGGTTACAGAGCTTTCAGTAAAGAAGTGTTACAGGCTGTGAATTTACAGGTCTGTGATGATGACTTTATTTTTGATAATGAAATGGTGGCTCAGATATTTTATCAGGGATACCCGATTGGTGAGGTTACTTGTCCTACTAAATATTTTAAGGAAGCAAGCAGTATTAACTTTCGCCGCAGCATGAAATACGGGCTAGGTTGTTTAAAGGTATCTCTCTTATATCGATTGAATAAATGGGGGGTGTTAAAGAGCGAATTGTTTCGGAAAGGATAAATTTTGGTTACGGATTACGTGTTATGAATTCAGTATTTTATCTGTAAGCTAAGGTTACATTTGGTCTGTAGATTCAGTAGTCACCGGTTTAATTCTTTGAATCTTTTTTAAAGATATTCCCCCTTTATTAATAATAGACGGAACCTTCATAATTCTTTTCAGTGTTGGGTTAATTTGTAAAACAATTAGAAGAAAAACAAGCGCAGTTCCTATGTCTTGCTTATCAGGGGAAAGCTGATGTATCTGATAAATTCTATACAATAAAATGACGATGATTCCGTATTGCAGAAATGTAAAAAGGGATAGTAGCGAACTGTCAAACCGATGATATTTAAGGTTCAGATTTTTCAACTCTTCTGAATATTTTGAGTAGCGACCAATGATCTTAGATTCAATTTGATCTGTTTTGATACGTGTATGCCGCTGAAAACTTTTGGTAACAAAAGCAAGAAGCTGATTTCTTTTATTTCTACTGTATTCAATGATTGGAATCTGCCGACGTGAAATATAAAAGATCACAATAACAGAAACGATCATCATAAATAAATAGATGGATGCAAGTTCGTTGTTCAACAAATAAAGGGTAGCTATTCCTACCAAAAGAAATAAGGCGTCTCTCCAGCCTCCGTAGATGCCTCTGGATATATAGTTCTGAACTGCTTTCATATCATTGCTGTATCGCAATAGATATTTTCCAAAATGTCTTCGTCCAAAATGATCAGATGGCCAGGTCAGTTGTACCTGGAAAATATATTCCCTTAAATTCTGCACATAATTCTCTGCAGCCTGGTTCATGAGATAATTTTCAGCAAAATCTGCAGCCATTTTGATAAGTACAAGTACTCCAAAAAAAATAAAGAAAGACTCTATATTTTCTAGATGAACACCTGCTCTTTCAAGCAACCTGGCTTTGGCACCACCCGTCTGAAAGCATAGTTGATAGAACTCCCCTACGGAAATAGAAAGGAGAAAAGTGGCGATACTTCGCAGAAGCCCTGCTGACAAAAAGAAGGACAAAGAAGACTTATTGAGCTTTGATGTAAGGTGATTTATACGACCCTCATTTTTCATATCGCCTCCTTATTTATAATAGAGATTTGATGCTTAAGTAAGCAAGTTACTGATATTGTTTGTCAGCTCCTGCAGGGTTACGATCGGAATATTGGTTCCTTCATACGCAAGAACCTCATTAATAAGCAGTGGACTTGCGGTAAATAAACCGCAAAGTGCAAAGGGATGAACATCTATAGATGCTAAAAATTGAATGCCTCCAATTGCTGCGAGGCTATCTCCTGCCGAAAAAATAACTCCGGATATTGTGTTCATAAAAGATTTGTTTTGAATCAACATACGGGTTTCACGCTGTAATAAACCATCAGCAATTTCTACAACAATGTAATCCAGTTCGCTGGCGCCGTTGAGTTTCCTTACAAGTGATTCATAGAGATCCAACAATTCTTGTTCCTCGCACATATATGTAGATGGAAAACCAAAGTCGCTAAAGTCTGCTGCTGCATCAGCGCCAAGGTCAATATTCAGATCAACATCTTTTGAAAAAGCAGTTCCGGTCAATTTGATAAACCCTGCTTTAAATCCGGCCTTTTCTAATCCGTGTACGATGTAGCTCGCTGTCGTTGTTTTTCCACTGTCCATTGATGCGCCTAATGACAGTATGATTTTACTCTTCTCTGCAGGCTTTCCGCTGAAATTTAAGAGTGATTCGTGTTTAATTGATTTTGTATTGATGATCTTGCCGGCCGAATCTACTACAATACCCATTGGGCGCACTTTTGTTGATCCCGTCTGTACATATTGAGCGTGCATGCTTTCTAATTTACCAATCACGCCGCCCGCTCCCAAAACATCCAGCTCATCATCTACTTTTTCCGGAACATATCCTTCAAATTGTGCAGTTGCATATCTGTTACCAAAAACAACCATCAGCAGGTCGCCTGGCAGTATTGTCATGTTTCTATTATACTCCGATTGCAATCTTTTGTGTTTTCCAATTCTCAACACTTCCACAATGATTACATC
>JBKDJT010000288.1:0-5095 GCA_046345435.1 Bacteroidota bacterium | reverse complement strand
ACGTATTATATCACGGTGAGGTTTTGTCTGAGGAACTGAAGAGTAAAAATGCCATAGCTATTCAGACGTTTAATCAGTTCATTGCAGAACAATCCGGAATTCAAACGGTTATGCTTACAGTGAGAGATGGACTGATGCTGATTTTAAAAAATACAAATTAATGAGGAAGTTAGCTTTTATATTCATATTGTTTTTTGTATCCACATTTACCATTGCACAGCGAATTACCGTTGAGCAATACATCGACATGTATAAAGAGTTTGCTATGGAGGAGATGCTTCGTTCAGGTGTGCCGGCTTCTATTACACTTGCACAGGGCATACTGGAGGCAGAGTATGGAAACAGTCGGCTTGCAAAAGAAGCAAATAATCATTTTGGAATTAAGTGTAAAGAAACCTGGACGGGACCAACGATTCGTCATACGGATGATGCTCCCTGGGAATGTTTTCGCAAATATGGAACAGCCGAAGAGTCTTATCGTGATCATTCTGAATTTTTAAGAACGCGTAAACATTATGCTTTTCTTTTTGATCTGGATATTATGGACTATAAATCTTGGGCATATGGGTTAAAGAAAGCAGGTTATGCCACCAATCCAAAATATCCCGTGATTTTAATCGGACATATTGAAAAATATAACCTTCATGAGTACTCTGTGATTGCCATGAAAAGAAAAGACAATCCGCAATATGTATCAGTTAACCATACAGATACTTCATTACAAACAAAGAAGCCACAGGTTAATGATGTAGTCGTAGAAAAAACCATAGAGAATACACAGGTAAAACCATCTTATCCCGAAGGTGTATTTGAGATTAACAATACAAAAGTAGTATACGCTAAAGCGGGAACTCCGTGGATGGTGATTGCTGATCAGTATAAGGTTGCCCTGCATCACCTTTTTGACTTTAATGAGCTGAATGAGCAGGAAACAGTTGAGCAAGACCAGCTTGTTTTTTTGAAAAGAAAAAGAAAGAAAGGAAGTGTTGAGTATCATACGGTACGTGAAGGTGAGACTCTTCATTCAATTGCACAGTCTGAAGGAATCAGGCTTTCATCTTTGTTGGATTACAATCATTTATCGTCGGATAAAACTATTTTTAAAGGAAAAATTCTTTTTTTACAATCGGAAGCTCCTTTGAACGGAAGTTTATCAGATGATAAAAAAGGAGGTAAATAATTCATCATCTTTTAATTCTATATTCTGATTTATGGCAAATGAAATACATGTTCACGGGAAAAGCTTTATTCCTTACATAACTGAGAAGGAAATTATTGAACGGGTTCGAGAAATAGCCCTTAGTATAGATCATGACTATACGGACAAGAAACCTCTTTTTATTGCTATCCTGAACGGGTCTTTTATGTTTGCCTCAGATCTCTTTAAGCACATTAGTATTGAAGCTGAAATCTGTTTTATAAAGCTTGCTTCTTACAAAGGAACCAAATCAACCGGTCAGGTCATTACGGCAATAGGATTAGATACAGATATTACGGGTAGACATGTTGTGGTTATCGAGGATATTATCGATACAGGCAAAACAATGAATGAGTTTTTACCGCAGTTGAGGAATTTGCAACCTGCATCTTTGAAACTGGCAACATTGTTGCACAAACCGGAAGCTACACAATATCCCATGGAAATTCATTATCTTGGGTTTAAAGTCCCGAATAAATTCCTACTTGGATATGGTTTGGATTATGACGGACTAGGTCGGAATATCAGAGAAATTTATCAGTTGGAAGAATAATTGATATTACCGGCAAGATCTGAATCCTCTTGCTTATGACATACAGGTTGATTCTTTTGTTTCTTTCTTTATCATTCTACTCCCAGGCTCAATATTACCTGAGGGGCGAAATAAAAGATGATAAAAATAATCTGCTACCATATGTTCGTATTTATGTTCACTCAACCGGTGCTTTCTATTACAGCGGTTCTTCAGGCAGCTTTGGTATTCCTTCTTCTGTAAAAAACGATAGTGCTACTTTTTCACTTAATTCATTTCAAACAAAAACTGTTGCACTTGCTGATGGACGTTATGAGTATATTTCCCTCACACCTGTGCCAAGCAGATTGGTAAAAAGGCAGGATAAACTTTTGTCATTGATCAGAGACAAACAAAACGACAAAGACCTTTTAAACAGAGAGAACGGGGAAACATATTCGCAGCTGGTTGAAAATGAGTTTGTATCTGCAGATGCATTTCCGGTAACCGGCTTTGCATTAAACGTTGACAAAGCATCCTACAGCAACATCCGAAGATTTATCAATACCCGTTCTATTGTTCCTGCAGATGCAGTACGTATTGAAGAAATTCTTAATTATTTTCCTCAAAAAGAAGAAAGAGTAGATTCTCCGGCCTACTTCAAATTTTCATCACAGATCAGTGATTGTCCGTGGAATTCCTCTAGCAAATTGCTGATGATGCAATTGCGTGCAAGGAAAATAAATTTTGATTCTTTGCCTCCTTCTAATATTGTTTTACTGATCGATATCAGTGGTTCTATGGATCAAACCAATCGTCTGCCTTTATTGAAAACTGCTTTCAGGATGATGGTTGAAAATCTCCGGCCTATAGACACACTTTCTATTGTTGCTTACGGAGGATCTGTGATTGTAGCATTGCCGCCTACGGCAGGGAATGAGAAGAAGAAAATTCTGGATGTGATGGAGGATTTAAGTGCAGGAGGAGAAACGCCGGGGGAGCATGCACTTAATACGGCATATGCATTGGCAAAATCGCAGTTTATCAAGGAAGGAAATAACCGCATTATACTGGCAACGGATGGTGATTTTAATGTGGGCCAGATCACAGAAGAGTCATTGATGGAACTTGTTGCCAATAAACAGCAAATGGGTATTTATCTTACTTGTCTTGGTGTAGGTGTTGGTAATTACAAAGATTCAAAACTGGAATTAATGGCCAAGAAGGGGAATGGTAATTTTGCTTATATCGATAATGTGTATGAGGCTGAAAAGGTTTTGGTAAAAGAATTGATGCAAACTTTATTCGCTGTAGTAGATGATGCTTATCTGGATGTTAGATTTGATCCCAGGTATGTACAGCATTACAAATTAATCGGTTATGAAAATAAAAAGCGATCAAGAAGTGATACAACTACTGTTTTAGAGGGTGGTGAGATAGGAAGCGGGCATGTAGCTACTGCAATTTTTGAAGTTTTACCTACAGCGTCATTTATGTCTGCTGATGCTGTGCCGGCCATCGCGGAACTTTCTTACATGCCTACTGGTGAGAAAGTAAAAAAGCTGGAAAAACTTCCGTGTGTAAATAATTATAAGTCGCTCCCTTTGATTGATAGCAGTTATCGCTTTTCTGCATCAGCTGCCATGTTTGGTTTATTTCTGAAAGAATCATCTTCTTTAGGTGATACCGGTTGGGATGATCTTCAAAAACTTGCAATCACCGCTGTGAATCCAAAAGATTTCTGGCAGGCAGAGTTTTTAACGCTCATACAAAAAGCAAAAGGTCTTTATGCAAAAGGCAAGAAAAAGAAGAAATTCTAATTAGTATTTTTTAAACTATCTTTTTTACTTACTGATCTTCCACCTTTATTTTGCCTCCGTCACTGTGTGCAGATATTTCCGGTGCATATAAACACTGAACACTTGTATATCCGCTACTGAAGCTGCCTCGGTGAGTAACATAGAATGAAGACTCAAGGATAAATGTTCCGGCAGGAAGTTGATCAAAAAATAACTCAGAGCCTGCGTCTCTGATGCTTTCATAATAACCGATTCCGTCTTTCCATCTATAACCGCTTGTTTTATCTGCAGGTTCAAGACAAGCTGCTCTTAGGTCTTTAAGTCCGACATATTCAAGTAGACGGTCATTCTTAATGATCCATCTTGCAATAATTTTATCACCTGGATTTATCTTTGTTGTATCATCCAATTCAACAAGAATTGATTTGTTGTCTTGTATTTTTTCCAGAAAAAACAGTCGGCTAACAGAAAGAGTTGAGGAGCCGGCTTGAATATTTTCAATTTTATCTGTGTATTGCCAGTAGATACCGCCCCAAACCGGTGTGCTGATGTTTGTTTTGCTATTTGTGTTAATCTGAATCTTGCCCCATTTAGGAAGAATTATTTCTCCCGGAAATATTTTTTTAAAATATCCTGTACCCGATTGTTTCAGTTCATTGTCGGAAGAGATAATGGTATCTCCAAGTGAAATGCGAACCATATTTTCTTGTTCGTGCCATTTCTTTCCGTGCTGCAAGAGTACATAACAGGCTTTGGCCGTTGCTTTACTGTTGCTCCATTGTTTTACTCTTTTTTGCTGCAGTAACCATGTTTTCATGCCTTCTACAAAAGAAAGATCTTGGTTGTATTCAGAAAATGCTTCAATAAGAACAGATTGTATTTCTTCTTTTGTCTGATATGTATAAAAAGATGAAACTGAAGGAAAGTAGATCCCCTTTTCGGGATCATTAACAGCTTTCTCCTTTATTGATCTGTGAATGTTTCTTACTGTTTTCAAATCTCCGTTTCGCAGAAGCGTCATCAAAACATATGCTCGTAGGTTAAGTGGTTGTTTCACCCAGGTTGCTTTTGCCTGCTTTGTATAAAAGCGAAAAGCTTTTTCAGCACCTTTATTTAGAGCAATATTTTTGAAAAAACTTCTCATGTATAGCAACTCGATCTCAAGATGTCCGGGCTGGTAACTTTTGGTGTTTAGGTTACTTTTTAAAACAGTTTCATAATCCTGTATCATTTTTTGATCAAGATAGTTAAGCGCCTTTTCAATGACGGGCTGAAGTGTTATTTGGTTTTCGTCAGAGATCGCATTTATTTTCATTAATTGTCCGATTCCGGAAATAATATACTGAGTCATGTATCTGTCTTCTCTTCCGCCCGGAACCCAAATAAATCCTCCTGAAGGAGCCTGGTGCTTAATTAAATTCGCAAGAAGCTTGCTTTGTTCATTTCTGATTCGTTTTTCATCGAAGAGTATCTTGATGTTCTGACGTTGATTTCTTTCGCTTTCAGCATCTGCTATCCATGGCGTCTCTTTCAGTAGCAGTGCTTTTACCTCAGAATTTTTATCGAGCTGACTTAACAATGCAGAAC
>JBKDJT010000287.1:0-5360 GCA_046345435.1 Bacteroidota bacterium | reverse complement strand
GCTCCTTAAAATAGTCTCTTTTCTGCTGCATGAAGCGTGGCAAAGAAAGAAAGGCTTCTTCATTATTTAAATAATCTGCAAGTGCAATCTGCGCCGGAGTGAAGCAGGTGAAGGCATTGAACTGATGTACTTTTCTGAATTCTTTGGTTGGCGTTGAAGGTGCGATACAGTAGCCGAGTTTCCAGCCGGTGCAATGATAGGTTTTACCGAATGAGAAACAAACAAAGCTGCGGGCAAATAATTCCGGATCACGCAGGATGCTTTGGTGTTGTTTTCCGTCAAATATCAGGTGCTCATATACTTCATCACTCACAATGAAAATACCTGTTCCTTCAACAATTGATTTAAGCATTTCAAGATCTGTTGCATCCAGTACGCTGCCGGTTGGGTTGTGCGGTGAGTTGATGATGATTGCTTTTGTGCGTAGCGTTACTGATTGCTTAACCAGTTCCCAATTAATACGATAATCGGGATAGGTAAGCGGAAGCGGAATTGCTTTTGCGCCGTTGATTTCAATATTCGGGATATAGCTGTCGTAAGCAGGTTCGAAAATGATGACTTCGTCTCCCGGAGAAAGTATGGTTGTTAAGGCTGTATATATAGCATAGGTAGCGCCGGGTGTAATCGTGATTTCTGTATCCGGATGAACATCAGATCCATACAACCGATTAACTTTTTCGGCTATACGCTCCCGTAGTGAAAGAAGTCCGGGCATCGGCGCATATTGGTTGTAACCATCTCTGATAGCAGCAGCTACTTTTTCCGCAAGCTCTTCCTGCATTGGATAGTCGGGAAACCCCTGACCAAGATTAACAGCGTTGTGTTCTTGTGCAAGCGCACTCATCACCGTAAAAATGTTTGTGCCAATAGCCGGAAGTTTGGAAGAAAGAAGCGGAGACATAGAAATCAATTAATTAACTCAAAGCCTTTAATGCTTTTTTTAGCCGATCCAGAAAAACAGGAATATCTTCTTTGCGGCAGGTCCCCACACTTAAGCGGTACCAGGGAGAATCAGAAGAAGCGCCGAAAGCATAGAAAGGAACAATTGCAAGGCTGGCGGCTTCAAGCAAATACTGTGTAACATCCGCTTGTGTTTGAAGTATTTCACCGTCTTGTTTTTTCTTTCCCTTCAGATCAATCTTCAGAGTAAGATAGATCGCGCCTTGCGGCGTTATAACATCAACAGGAAATCCCTCCTGCTTAAGCTCATTAAATCCGGAAGCAATTGTTTCAAGCCGGTAACGAATTTCTTCTTTAAAAGCGGTCATGAACCTGTTTACTACTTTTGTTTGTCCGATGTATTGCGCAACCGCTTTTTGTTCAGCCAATGGTGCCCAGGCGCCTACATGAGACAGAATTGCTTTCATCTTTGTAATTACCTTTTCGCAGCCCAACGCCCATCCTACACGTATGCCGGTTGCAGCAAACGACTTACTGACTCCATCTACAAATATGGTCACTTCTTTTAGTTCCGGCCTAAGTGTTACAGGGGTATAGTGTCTGTTATCACCCAGGGTGAGCGTCCAGTACATCTGATCAAAAAGAATGAACAGTTTCTTTTGTCCTTCACCTCTTGATTTATTTTCTTCAATGACCAGATCGCAGATTTTTTCCAGCTCTTCTTTGGAAAGAATGGTTCCGGTCGGGTTTTGCGGAGAACAAAGGCAGAGCAGAGAAGCTCCTTGTATTAGAGGCTTAAGCGCTTCTGCCGTAGGCATAAAACGGTCTTCGGGTCGGGCCTCCACAACCACGTGCTGTGCTTCTGTAAAATGGACATAGTGGTTGTTGTTCCAGGAAGGAACGGCATAAACAACTTTGTCTCCTTTGTCGACGATCGCTCTGAATGCTGCATAAATCAAAGGGCGACCGCCCGAAGCTATCTGAATTTCATTTGAAGCGTATTTCAGTCCGAGATTGGCCTCTAGAAAACGGGATATTTCCTGTCTTAATTCCAAAATACCTTCTGCAGGAGGATAGGTAGTATACCCGTTTGTATAAGCATCATGAATGGCTTTTTCCAGCTCTGCCGGGAGCGGAAAAATTTTGCTGTCAAAATCTCCTATCGTAAAATTATAGATCGTTTCTCCCAGCCGAATTCTTTCCTTTATCTGGTTGCCGAGCTTTACAATTTCAGACCCAATAAGTGTTTCGGCCAAATGAGATAGTTGCATATATGCCAGTTTAAAAACGGGGTTCCGTATTATTCAGACCTATTGTTACTGATTAATGCGGATTGCCGGTTTAAGGGGGAAATAAATACTCAAATTTTGTGACAAAAGTAAAGGAAAGAGCCTTTCAATTGAGATATATGAAGAAAACCTATTTAGACGTATCTTGCAAATCATTTTTAGGGATCTTCCATTAAACAATAAGATATAATTTTTATGAAGTTCGTCGTTTCGTCCTCCATTTTACTTAAAAATCTGCAGCAGATAAACGGGGTTATCAACAGCAATACAGTTTTGCCGATCCTTGAAGATTTTCTTTTTGAAGTAAGCAAAGAGAAGCTGACTGTGGTGGCTACAGACCTTGAAACCGTCATGAAAATACATCTTGACATAGAAGCAAAAGACAACTTCCGTGTTTGCATTCCTGCCAAAATTCTGATGGAAACATTGAAGAATCTGCCTGATCAGCCGCTGACATTTAATATTGACAAAAATTACGCTATTGAAATCACCAGCGACAACGGAAAGTACAAGGTGATGGGAGAAAATCCGGAGAATTTCCCGAAAGAACCGGTTAGTGATGAAACAACATCTTTTACTACTACCTCAAATGCGCTTGTAACTGCCATTAATAAAACACTGTTTGCGGTAAGCAACGATGATTTACGTCCGGCTATGACCGGCGTTTATTTCGAACTCGATAAAAAAGGCGCAACTTTTGTTGCAACGGATGCACACAGGCTTGTTCGTTTTAAACTCACTTCTACAAGCTGTCCGAAAAATGACAGCTTCATAGTACCAAAGAAGCCTCTTAACCTGCTTAAAGGAGCGTTGCCCGCAAATGACGATACGCTTACTATCTCATATAACAACAATCATCTTTTTGTAAGCCATGGTACAACCGAGCTGGTCTGCCGATTGATTGATGCAAGATTCCCCGATTACAAAGTGGTGATACCTGCTGAAAATCCTTATACCATGCTGGTGAACCGCAATGATTTTCAGGGTGCTCTTCGCCGGGTGAGTGTGTTTAGTAACAAAAGCACCAATCAGGTTGTGCTGAATATCAGCGGAAATGAATTAAGGCTTACGGCACAAGATGTTGATTTCAGTTTTGAAGGAAACGAAAGAATGAAATGTTCGTACGAAGGAGAAGATATTCAGATTGCATTCAATGCGCGTTTTCTGGTGGAAATGCTCAGTGCTATTGAAACAGAAGATGTTCGCCTCGAATTAAGCACACCAACAAAAGCCGGTTTGATAAAGCCGTCTGAGCAGGCCGAAGGAGAAGATCTTTTAATGCTGGCTATGCCATTGATGCTGAACCAGTAAATTTTGTTCATCCATTTTCTAAGAATAAAAAAACCCGCCGATAAAGCGGGTTTTTTGTTTGGCTTCTAATTTTTTGTTTTTGCTTTGTTTTGTTTTCAAAAGGTCGGAAGCCGTTGGTTTTTGTTTCATATGCGAATAGTTATAGTTTCTATTGACATATGTTGCGCCCTGATTTACATCATAATTGGTATTAACCAATTATTTAAGAGCGTTTCATAGGGCCGGTTTCAAAACGGGCCATTGGATTTTTTGGTTTTTGGTAGGATTTGGATACGGTGTCATTAAATGACAACACAAGATTACGGCCGTATTTTGCACTAAGCAAATATTAACAGAACAAACAATGATAAATAAGCGAAGACATAATATCAGACCAGGGTAAACCCTTAAAATAACAGGCAGTATTTATCAGAAACAATCAAATAACTTGGTTTAAATTTGATACACAGGGTGAACGGATCTTTGATTATCAACTTTTATTATGATAAAGACATTTGCCGAATTCTGGGACGGAATTAGTACCACGCAGCGTCTGCTTACTGTGTTATTTCCTCTTTTATTTTTCTGGCTAATTGAATTTGTTATACCTCTTTTTGTTTTTGACAAAGGGTATAAGAGGGTTCGTCATACAGGCATCAATCTTGTTTTTTTAGGAACCTCATTCATTGTTAATCTTATTCTGGGAGTAATTACTGTTGCAATCAGTTTATGGGTAACAAAACATCAGTTCGGACTTATGAATTGGTTGTTTTTCCCCCTCTGGGCGAGGCTGCTTTTCACATTGTTTATTATGGATCTTTTTGCGCAATACATTCCGCATTATCTGATGCATAAGGTAAAAGCACTCTGGCGTTTTCATGTGGTTCACCACAGTGACACATATGTAGATGTTAGCACGGGCACACGCCATCATCCGGGCGAATGGTTGATCAGAGAAAGCTTTACTATTTTGGGTGTTGTGATGATGGGAGTGAGTCCGGGACTTTATTTTTTTCACCGAAGCTTTCAGGCTTTTTTCACTTACTTCAATCATGCCAACATTCGACTGCCAAAAAAACTTGACCGATTAATAGGGTTGGTTTTCGTGTCTCCTGATATGCATAAGTTTCATCATCATTATCAACGCCCCTGGACAGACAAAAACTTCGCGAATAGTTTTTCAGTGTGGGATCGGTTGTTTAATACGCTTGTTTATGATGATACGAATAAAATTAAATATGGTGTAGATGCTCTGGATGAAAAGAAAAGCGAAGACTTGCTTTTTCAGTTTAAAATTCCATTTGATCTCAAAACACAGGTAACGATTCCCGATCAGGAAGCCTCGTAAAAAATTAAGCCTGCTTACACTATAAAAAAACCCGCTGATAAAGCGGGTTTTTATTTGGCTTCAAATTTTTGTTTTTGCTTTGTTTTGTTTTCAAAAGGTCGGAAGCCGTTGGTTTCGTGTTCATAGGGCCGGTTTCAAAACGGGCCATTGGATTTTTTGGTTTTTGGTAGGATTTGGATACGGTGTCATTGAATGACAACACAAGATTACTTCCAATTTCGCCTGTAGACAAGTAATTCAATTACAATGAATGAAAATTAAGCAAAGACATAGGATCCGCATAGGGTAAACCCTTAAAAGCATTCCCTTATATTAGTAAGACTGGTATCCGTTAAGAATATATTTATCTGTATAACAAAAATCAATTTCAGGTAATTACAATGAGGGAATATTTAAAACCCCTCTTACAAAATCTAACGAATGATAGTAAACGAAGTTTTTTATTTTTATACAACCTGTTTATTCTGCATAATTTATACTTTTGCTTCGCAAACAATCAGCGCATAGCAATATGTGCACTTTCTAATTTGACC
>JBKDJT010000286.1:0-3794 GCA_046345435.1 Bacteroidota bacterium | reverse complement strand
CATCAATATGTTACCAGAGTATGCAAAAAACGAATTATATGAATCTGTAAAAGAGCTCCAAAATAATACCGGTTTAAATCTCATTATGGCGCTCAGTTACAGCAGCCGCTGGGAGATTGTAAACGCTATTAAAAACATCGCTGCCGATGTTAAAAACGGTAAGCTGGAGCCCTACGAAATAGATCAGGATACTATCAAAGACTATCTTGCTACCAGAGAATTTCCTGATCCCGAGTTGATGATTCGTACCAGTGGTGAATATAGAATAAGCAACTTTTTATTGTATCAGCTAGCCTATGCAGAGCTTTATTTTACACAGGTCAGATGGCCAGATTTCAGAAAGGAGAATCTTTATGAGGCCCTGATCGATTTTCAACAAAGAGAAAGAAGATTTGGGAAAACGGGAGAGCAGTTAAAAAATGTACCTCCAAAAAAAGAGCCCTCAACCATCTGATGATTTCCCGCTGATTTTACCCGATAGTTCACCCAAAAGCCATTATTTTGCTCATTCAAATAAAATCAATCATTATTACGACCATTAAAGAAAGCCGGTTTCGGATGAGTAAGACCATTTTCAATTTGTTGGTACTGGCAGCTTTGCTTTTTGCTTCAAACGTAAATGCACAGGTTGCTGATACAACCCCTTCCGTATCCGTTGATCCGGTACTGGAAGCTGTTTTTAATTCCAAAAGTCCAAAGGAGTATACAATTGCAGGCATCACTACAAGTGGTTCTACTTCTTTCGATTCTGCTTTGCTGATTTCAATCAGTGGTCTATCGGTGGGCGACAATATTTTTCTGCCGGGAGGAGATGCGTTCAGCAGATCTATACAGGCAATCTGGAAACAGCAGTATTTTGATGATGTCGCTATTTACCTGACGCGTATTCAGGATAGAGATATCTGGATCGAAATATATGTAAAGGAAAGAGCACGTCTCGGATCGTTTTTTTTCAGCGGTGTGCGTAAGAGTGAAGAAGATGATCTTAAAGAAAAACTCGGACTCTCGCCAAATAAAGTGATTACAGATAATTTGCGGCTTACAAGTATAGAACGCATTCAGAAATATTATACTGATAAAGGATTTCGTGCTGTGAAAGTTTCAATTTCTGACGCGGAGAACAAAGTGAATCCGAATTTCTCAGACCTTACTTTTATTGTAGACAGAGGGAAGAAAATTAAAATCGAGGAAGTATTTATATCTGGCAACCAATATGTGAGTGATTTAAAAGTGAAGAAACAACTGAAGGGAACCAAAGAGCAGGCTCGTATCTCTTCGCAAGCCGGAACCAACAATCCGCTTTTTGGCGACAAAGATTCCATCAGCTGGAAAACTTTTATTGCAGAGAAAGGTTATTTCTATCCAAGTAAAATACGAGACTTCCTTGATCCATGGGCTCGTTTCAAATTTTTCTCTTCTGCAAAATTTGACCAGAAAAAATATGAAGAGGACAAAGAGAAAGTACTGAGCTATTACAACACACTAGGATATCGTGACGCTGTAATTGAAAAAGATTCTATTTATTATAATGAAAAAGGGAATCTGATTGTAGAGATTAAAGTAAAAGAAGGAAGACGTTATTATTTTGGAGACATTACCTGGAGAGGAAACACAAAATACTCAGACTCTGTATTAAATACAATACTCGGCATTAAAAAAGGAGATGTTTATAATGTTCAAACATTAAATAAGAAATTAGGGAAAGAACTTTCTCAGGAAGGGGGTGATATCAGCGGATATTATATGGATGATGGTTATTTATTTTTCCGTATTGAACCTATTGAAACCCGAGTATACAACGACACCATTGATTATGAAATCCGTATTGCTGAAGGGCCACAGGCAACTATCCGTGCGGTGAATATCTCCGGTAATGACAAAACAAAGGAGCATGTTATTCGTCGTGAAATAAGAACTGTTCCGGGTGAAAAATTCAGCAGAAGCGATCTCATTCGTTCCAATAGAGAACTTGCTGCACTCAACTACTTTAATCAGGAAAAAATAGATATCAATCCAATACCAAATCCTGATGACGGCACTGTTGATATTAATTATACACTCGAAGAGAAATCAAGTGATCAGCTTGAGCTTAGTGCTGGGTGGGGTGGCTTAATTGGCTTAACAGGTACGCTTGGGATCACGTTTAATAATTTTTCAACCAAAAACTTTTTCAAAAAATCTTCCTGGGCTCCATTGCCATCAGGCGATGGTCAACGTTTATCCTTGCGTGTGCAATCAAACGGCCCTTCTTTTACCTCTCAGAATTTTTCATTCACAGAACCCTGGCTGGGAGGGAAAAAGAGAAATTCATTTACGGTAAGTTTATTTCGAACAAGACTTGCAAACGCATTTGATCCGCTTACAGGTTTCCCAACTAGAGGAAGAGCAGATAACCAGTTTCTTCGAACAAGTGGCGTTTCTGTTTCATTGGGTAAACAATTAAAATGGCCCGATGATTTTTTCAACCTCGTCACTTCCATCAACTACACCCAATACAAACTAAAAGATTATCCGATATTTCCGGAACTCGACAGTGGTTTGTCTAACAACTTCAACATCAGGTTTCAGGTGTTAAGATCCAGTATCGACCAACCGATGTTCCCTCGTTCAGGTTCCAATTTCTCACTCACAGCAACGTTTACACCACCATGGTCGTTATTCCGCGATCAGGCGAAATACAATGATCCCGCTGAGCGTTACAGGCTGGTTGAATATCACAAATGGCGCTTGAATTACGAATGGTTTGTGCCAATCGGTAAGCCGATGGGAGCTGAAAAAAACCGTCAGTTTGTTTTACGTGCAGCAGCTAAATTTGGTTTCCTCGGTCGTTATAACAAGGATCTGACGGTATCTCCATTTGAGCGTTTTCAGGTGGGGGATGCGGGTCTGCAAAACAATTTCGGGATAATTGGATTTGACGTGATTGCCCATCGCGGTTATCCTGTTTATGACAACAGCAACCCGCGTATTAACAATCCGAATCAGACTTCAGCGAATCAGTTCTTTACCATTTTCAACAAATACAGCCTGGAAATGCGTTACCCGCTCAGTACCAATCCGAGCAGTACAATTTTTGGACTTGCCTTCTTTGAAGCGGCAAACGGATGGTACGACTTTAAAGATTACAATCCTTTCAAACTCAGAAGAAGTACGGGTCTGGGTATGCGATTCTTCCTGCCTATGTTTGGGCTTCTCGGATTTGATTATGGTGTCGGGCTCGACAGGTATTTTCCCGGAGCGCGTCTGAGAGACGTGACAAGATTTACCTTTATGCTAGGGTTTGAGCCGGAATAAAACCGTTAACGGTTGTCAGTTGGCTGTTAGCAGTAGACGATTATTTTTGATTTCTAATCACAATAAAAACATATGCAAAAGACAATTTTTCTTTTCATTTTCCTTTTTGCGATTACATCTGCTTTTTCACAGCGGTATGCCATTATAGACACTCGTTATATCCTTGAAAAAGTGCCTGAATACAAGGATGCGAATAAACAGATGGAAGATCTTGCAGCTTCCTGGCAGCAGGAGCTTGATATGATGCAGGCAGATCTTGACAAAATGTACCGCCAGCTCGATGCAGAAAGGGTTATGCTTACTCCTGAATTGTTGAAAAAGAGAGAAGACGAAATTTTCAACAAAGAAAAACAGGTGCGTGACCTGCAGCGTAAGCGTTTTGGCTATGAGGGGGATTATTTTAAAAAAAAGCAGGAGCTGGTGAAACCAATTCAGGAAAAAGTATATAATGCCGTTCAGAAACTGGCCACCGAAAAAATGTATGATTTTATTCTTGATAA
>JBKDJT010000285.1:0-4714 GCA_046345435.1 Bacteroidota bacterium | reverse complement strand
ATATATGAATCCGGTATTGCAGTATGGATTTGAAAAGTTTTGTGCAGATGCTTCTGCAGCAGGTATAGATGGATTGATTCTGCCCGATCTGCCTCCCTATGAATTTGAATCAATTTACCAGGATGTTTTGCGACGTTACGGACTTGATTTTATTTTTCTTGTAACACCTGAAACGAGCGAAGAACGTGTGAAAAAACTTGATGCGTTGAGCAGCGGATTTCTCTATGCAGTATCTTCTTCATCAACAACCGGAACTGATCAGAGTAGGAAAGACGTAGCAGATTATCTAAATAAATTAAAGTCGATGAATTTGAAGAACCCAATACTTGTAGGTTTTGGTATCAAAGACAAGGAAAGTTTTGATGCAGTATGCAACTATGCGAATGGGGGCATCATCGGAACAGCTTTCATTAAGGCAATCGGTGAACCCGGAAGTTTAAAAGAGAATGTAAAAGGCTTTTTAGAAAAAATTCTTTCTTAATCTTCATTCTACGAAATTTGCGAAAAGAAATAAGTTAAAACTGAAATAGCTCATAACCAGCAACTAATAACAAACAACCAGTTAATGCTCGCGATCATCAAATACAATGCAGGCAATATTCAATCAGTTCTGAATGCAATGGAGCGATTGGGGGTAAATGCAGTTGTGACTGATAATCATGAGGAGCTTTCAGCAGCAGATAAAGTAATTTTTCCTGGTGTAGGTGCTGCAGGTGCTGCAATGAAAAGCCTGAAGGAGAAAAGTTTGGATCTTTTGATTCCTTCTCTAAGGCAGCCGGTGCTGGGTATTTGTGTGGGCATGCAGTTGTTATTTGAACATTCAGAGGAAGACGATACGAAGGCATTGGGGGTTATTCCTGCAAAGGTGAAAAAGTTTATAGCCGAAGCTGATTATAAAGTGCCTCAGATTGGCTGGAATACCATTGCGAATCTGCGATCACCATTGTTTAAAGACATTTCAGAAAACAGTTATGTGTATTACGTGCATAGTTTTTATGCTGAAATAAATCCGTATATGATTGCAACAACGGATTATGGTATTTCTTATGCCGGCGCAGTTGCAAAAGATAACTTTTATGGAGTGCAGTTTCACACGGAAAAGAGTGCGGAAACAGGTGATGCAATTTTGAAAAACTTTTTAAGTCTCTGATATGGAAATTATTCCCGCAATAGATCTGATAGACGGCAAATGTGTTCGATTGACTGAAGGAGACTATGATCAAAAAACAGTTTACCATGAAGATCCGCTTGATGTGGCTCTTTCATTTCAGGATGTCGGATTAAAAAGACTTCATCTTGTTGATTTGGATGGTGCACGTATGGGTGCGGTTCAGAACTGGAAGGTGCTTGAGCGCATTGCAGGAAAAACTTCATTGGTTATTGATTTCGGAGGAGGGATTAAGCGTGAAGAAGATGTCAAAATTGTGCTTGAATCCGGAGCAGCACTTGTAACGATCGGCAGTATGGCGGTAAAACGGCCGGATACTTTCTCTTTATGGATGCAGAACTATGGCTCCGATAAATTTCTTCTAGGTGCAGACGTAAAGAATGAATGCATTACAGTAGGAGGATGGCTGGAGACGACAGATATTTCTGTTTTTGATTTTATTGAAGGTTATCGTCTTAAAGGAGTTAATCAACTTTTTTGTACGGATGTAAGTAAAGATGGAAGGCTTGAAGGTCCTTCAGTAGATTTATATAAAAAAATCATTGCACGTTTTCCGGATCTGCATTTTATAGCGAGTGGAGGAGTAAGCTCATTAGATGATCTTTACATCTTAAAAGAAATTGGGTGCAATGGCGTAATTATCGGTAAGGCAATCTATGAAGGCAGGATTCGACTGAAAGATTTAATCAGTTTTAATTAGCCTCGTTCTTAAAACGTTTCCGAAACTGATGCCATAGTTGAAGTGCATCCGGAGTTAGTTTAAATACAAAAACCACAGTCACAAAAAACATTGTAAAAAATCCTGTCCGGATAAAAAGTCCTGACCAGCTATGCATCTCGCCGAAAAGTTTATCTGCAATAAAATATAGCAAGAAACTGATAGCGATTGAATAAACTGTTTTGACTGTAAATGGTTGAATTTTATGTTTTTTCCACAAGAAGAGATAGCGTATCAGGTTGTATACGGAAAATGAAAGTAGATTGGCGTATGCGCTCCCGATAATACCATATTTATTTATCAGTATATAATTGAGCGGAAGTATCAGTAGTACCAGTATGATGCCAGTGAAAAATTCGAAACGCCAGTAGGAAGAGGTGGCAATGATTTGTCCGTTAATACCTGTTCCTGCATCTATCAATTTAGTGATTCCCAGTATGAGAATCACATACATTCCTGCTTTATAGTCTGACTGTATATTTAATAAGTCAAAAATATCTGATACATTCATCCAGATGCAGAAGAAGATAAATAAACCGATCAGCAGGAGATTGATGGATGATCTTTTATAAAGACGGTCGATTTCCGACATGTTTTTGTTTTTCCATGCCAGAACAAGTATAGGTAATGTTGCTGTAATGATACTGCGCTGAGGTACCTGAATTAAATTTGATAAGTAGGTAGCCAGATTATAAACACCCGCATCATGGATACCTTTTTCGCTGATACTGGCAATGAGGATGCTGTCGATTACCTGCGACAGGATGCTAATCACCAATCCGCCGTAAACATAAGAACCCAGCGTAAACATCTTCTTTTTAAATCTTTTGGTAACCAGACTTGGTTTTAAAGTAAGAGGAAGTTGTTTTTTTAATTTTAAAACAATAAATAATATAAAAGCGATTGCTAAAAACTGAAAAGAAAAAAGTGATATAAATTGATCAAAGCTGACTGTTTGTGTGATGAAAAGAAACAGTAGGATCATTGTCAGCAATCTCATCGCTGTTTCTCGAAGGAAATTAGGTAGTACAGATTGCCGGTATGATATGGAAATGGTTTCAAGTACACTGAACATTAAAATACCCGCTCCGAAAAGAAAAACCCAGTGGAAGTATTCCACAAAAAGTTCTGAACGCTCTGAGAATTTTCTGACGATGAGCGGCTCAAACAACAAACCTCCAGCCAGAACAAGCAAAAATCCTGTAAGGGTAATCAACAATGACTTTGCAAAAAGATCATTTTTTGAACGGGGGAGATGCTCCTGATAGTAAGGAAAAAACTTATTGATAACGGGAAGAATGCCAAGAGAGGCGACTGCAAACATCAGTGATCCAACATCAAAAAAAAGTCTGGTTAATCCGTACTGCGCAGGAGTAAAGTAACCCTGGCCGTTTCTAATGAAGAGCCAGGTATTAACAAAGCCTATGCCAAAGCCAATATAGATGACTATGCCGGATAGAATTGCCTGTTTTCTGATTTCTCCCATTCAGCCCGAAGTTAGTTGATTTATTCTCTGAATTACGTCCGGTTTGTTTTAAAACTAAGTCTATTTTGAACCTGATGATAGTTTATAGTTGACATAAAAGTTTTTATCTAGAAGTGATTTGATTTCATCTTCTGTTTTGCAATCTGTTTCCATGAATTGCCATTTTTTTACCGGTATTTTAAGTGCAAGTTTATTGCTGTTTTTGGGAAGAAGTATCGGCATGTCGAAATCGGTTACGCAGTTACTCCATCTGTAATAAATTAGAAAGCGGTTTTTGTCTTTTTTAAGGGAATATTCCAGTGTTGGAATTTTTGTTGTGCTTAGATATTGTTCAAATGTTTTTTCAAGTTTAAGTCCTGTTTTCTCTGAAATATATTTTTCAAGTTGCAAAGAAGAAATCTGTTTGAGTTTAAAATCTTTTTGAATGCTACGAATCAAATCTCTGAATAGAGAATCGTTCTGCATCATTGTTCTGATCATATGAATCATGCTTGCAGATTTGTAATACATGTCTGCGCTCCCTTCATTTCTTACGTTGTAAAAGCCTTTAATTGGCTTGTCATTTTGAATGTTTTTTCTGATTCCCTGCACGTAGGCATCTGCTGCAGGTTTACCATAATGATAATCTACAAACATGGCTTCTGAATAATTGGTAAATCCTTCATGAATCCACAGGTCGGCTACATCATTGCAGGATACGTTGTTTCCAAACCATTCATGGCCGCTTTCATGTACAATAATATAATCCCAGTTCAAGCCCCAGCCGCTACCGCTGAGGTCTTTTCCCATATAGCCATTCATGTATTCGTTTCCGTATGCTACGGCAGATTGGTGTTCCATGCCTAGGTAGGGTGTTTCTACAAGTTTGTAGCCGTCGTTATAGAAAGGGTAGGGACCCATCCAGTATTCGAGGGCACGCATTGCCGGCTTTGTCTGCTGAAAATGTTTTCTCGCTTTTTCTTCATTATAGTTTAAAACGTAATAATCAAGATCGAGGACTCCGTGTTCACCATGCAGGGTATCTTTTATATGTACATATTTTCCAATATTCATTGTGATATTGTAAGTATTAATCGGGTAGGAAACAAACCATTGCCATTTCATTTTACCGTTAGACGTTTCGTAAGCCTTTCGTAATCTGCCGTTTGATACATTCATTAAATCTTTTGGCGTTGTAACTGCAATCAAAGTGCTGTCGGGCTCATCATATGGATGATCCTTACATGGCCACCAGCAACTTGCTCCCTGCCCCTGACACGCTACCCCAACCCAGTCGTTATTCCTCGCATCTTTTTTCCACACCAGTCCGCCATCCCATGGCGGGTAAAGAGCCGGCTTTGGG
>JBKDJT010000284.1:0-2925 GCA_046345435.1 Bacteroidota bacterium | reverse complement strand
TTGCAGTGAGGGCAAGGCTGTCTTTGTCCGCATAAAGCTGATCGACCACCCAAAGCACTTTTCCGCCCTGCATTACGTACTGGTCAATTTTTCTTTTGGCAGAATCGCTGAATGGAATTGATGGCTTCAGAATAAGCAATGCAGATATCTGAGAAGGAATGAATGTGTTTTTATTGATGTCTACCAGAACGAATGAATAATCGTTACTGATTACTTCTACCAGTTTTTGGGTTTCAGGACCCATGGGTTCGCCGTTCCCGATAAGGTAGCCGATGATGGGTTTAGCAGGTCTTGTGATTTTGCTGATTGCGGAAGCAAATTTAAATTCAAGCAGAGCTTCAGCATTGCCGATGCTGCGTGCATCATCATTTACAAGTCGACCGGTTAATGGATCGCGCGTATACTCTGTTTTGCCGCTTAGTAAATCAATTGAAATTGTTTTTCCCCCTGATGAAACGAGGGCAGCCGGGTACACAAGGCGCTGAGAAGAGCTTTCTTCGTTTTGCTGCACTTGTATGTTATAAGGCATGATACCCAGTTTTTTCAATGAGTCGGATACAAACTCCTGTTTGAATGAGCTCACAAGACCGGGTTGTGATAGCAGCAGGCTGTCAACGGGGATGCCGATGCTTCGAAGGCTGTCGCGGAAATGAACCCAAGTTGCTTCCTGAAGAGCAGGAGGAATGAGTGAAGAAGCAGATACAAAACGCAGGCTGATGTTAGGGCCTGCGTATGCTTTCATTTCATTCAGCAGATCGGTGGTGCTTCCTTGAAGTTTTTTAAATACAGCAGGCAGGTCGCCGGTGAGAAGTATATCAATCTGAACAGGGTTATCAATTGATTTCAGCAAAGTTTTGGTGGAAGGTGCAAGGGAGTAGCGCTGGTCGTCTGTAAGGTCTGCCTTGAGGCTGAAGAATGAAGCAAAGATGTTGATCAGGACAAGCAGAGCGAGTATAAAAAACTGTTTTTTGGATGTTGTTGCCGACTGGTTTTTTGCGATTCTGCGAACAGTGAAGTAAATGAACAGGAAGATGAGTGAAAAGAAATAAATTAGGTCACTTAGTGACAGGATACCTTTTGAAATGGAACGGTAATGGTATTCGAGTCCGGCTTGCTGGATATAAAAATCTGCGCCGGTTTGAAAAAAGCGTAGGCTGCTTAAAGCATCAAATCCCTGATAAAAAACAAAGCATCCCAGAGCGCCGGTGAGAAAAGCCACAACAGAGTTTTGGGTAAAGCTGCCGGCGAGGAGGCTGATGGCACAAAACACACCGCATAGCAGAAAGAGGCCAAGGTAAGAGCCGAACCAGGCGCCTTTGTCGAGAATGGTTTCAGCGGCAGAAAGGAGGCTGATTGAAAGGGCATAGGTGAAAGTTGGGAGGATGGCTATTGCTGTTACCAGCAGCGCGGCGAGGTATTTGCCGCCAATGATTTGCAGGTTGGTGAGCGGGCCTGTTTGCAGCAGTTCCATCGTGCCGCTTTTCCATTCATCGCTGATTTGCCGCATGGTGATGGCCGGGATCAGAATCAGCAGTACGTAGGGGGCAAGGGTGAAATAATTATCGAGACTGGCATAGCCGTAATCGAGGATGTTGAAGCTCGAAAAGAAGAAGAGAAACAGGCCGTTTAGCAATAAAAAAAGCCCAATGGCGAGGTATCCTGTCAGGTTGCTAAAAAACTGCCGGAATTCTTTTTTACAGAGTGACCACATCGATCGCAAAAATACGTGGAAAACAACAGTCATTAGGGTGCTTTTGATAAAAGTTAAACAACTAACGAATGTGAGGGGTATATTTATTATACTTGTATGAAATTCAGTAAGATGGAGCCAATTGGCTTTTTCTTTTACTTGCCGGATCCCTTTGGAATAAAATAAACATTTAATCGATTGTGATGAATCTCTTACGCTTTGCCTCGTTTTTTACAAATTTGTTTGTTTGCAATCGCCTTACATGTTGTTTTATTTTTCTTTTACTATTTGTCGGTCAAATTAGTGGGCAAACATTCTCTGACAATGCTACAAATTATGGTGGGAGCTGGACAAATGGATCAAATGGAGGATCCGGTTTTCAAACTTGGGGCCTTGCAAATGATGGTTCTAGTGCAGGTCGTTTCATAGGAAATCCTTCTGTAGATGGAATGTCAAATACAGGAATAGGAGCAACATCATTCGGGATGTTCGGACATTCTACACAATATTCCTATGCCTTAAGAAATTTTAATTCAGCAATGGCTGTCGGTGATATTTTTTCCTTTTACTGGGCAATGAATTTTGACTGTGGCACTTCCGGAAGTAAAGGTTGGGAATTAAGAAGCGGAGGTACAAATATATTTGGCGTAAATAATGGAAATTCAGCAGTAATTACATACAACGGAGTTGCAACAGGAACTGTTTCTTCTAATTACGGGACAACCCCCATGCTTGTTACCATTCAACGAATTAGTTGCGATCAATATGCTGTAACAATTACAAGAAGAAGTACTGGTGAAGGAACGTTTTCGACAACAATTTCTTCTTCACTGGCAATAGATAACATCAGAATTTATATAGGCGCACAACAAGATGGTGCTGGAGGAAGAAATATGTATTTTAATGCTTTTCAGATACAAAAACCCACGCGCTATCAAAGCCGTGCTTCCGGTAATTGGGGAGATGCAGCAGTTTGGCAAATTAGCACGGATGGGGGAACCTCTTGGTCTAATGCTGTAACAGCACCATCGGGAACGTATGATATTTTCACTATTTTAAATGGACATAGTATTACATTGAACAGTGCTTCTACAGCAAGCAGCCTTACTATTAATTCAGGCGGGACATTTAATAACGGTACCGGACAAACGATAACTTTCCCTTGTAACGGAATCATTACCAATAACGGTACATTCAATCGTAACACAGGTACTGTCACTTTCACAAGTACAGGA
>JBKDJT010000283.1:0-10397 GCA_046345435.1 Bacteroidota bacterium | reverse complement strand
AGTATATGGATACTCATTGGCAGAGTGATAGGTTAAACGATTGGCGTTACCACCTTCTGCCGGAATGGTGAAGATGTCGAAGTTGCCGTATCGATCGCTTGCGAATGCAATTGTTTTTCCGTCCGTGCTCCAAACCGGCATGAAGTCATGGGCATCATGCATGGTGAGTGCAACGGCTCTGCCTCCTGATGAAGGAACTGTATACAAGTCGCCTTTATATGTGAAAGCAATTGTTTTCCCGTCGGGAGAAATAGATGGATAACGAAGCCACAATGGTTCCTGAGAAAAACCTGTAAACTGCAAGCATAGCAAACTAGCGAGGAGTATATAACGCATAAAGTAAAATTGATTGGTAAATGTAAAGAAGAGTGTGAGAAGTTTTTAGTTATTGGCTGTTTGTTATTCGTTAAATAAGCCAAATTTACCAACAACAAATCTGGTTTCACAGACTTATGGTCTTTGTATTTTCCCGGACTCTTGGTCTTTTGGTGTCCCGGTCTTCAAATTTTAGATTCGTATAGGTGTTGAAAAACCCACAACTAAAATCAACAGCTAATAACTTCTTACTGCTTCTTCGACTTTTCAAAATCGAGAATTACGCCGTTAATACAATAGCGCAAACCTGTTGGTGGCGGTCCGTCTTCAAATACGTGTCCGAGATGGGCTTTGCATCTTCCGCATTGTACTTCGGTGCGGGACATGCCATGTGTATGATCGGGGGTATAAATGATAGAACTTTTACTGATAGGTTCGTAGAAACTTGGCCAACCGCAACCGCTGTCAAATTTGGTATCGCTCACGAATAAGCCGTTGCCACAGGCGGCACAGTAATAAGTGCCTTTTTCCTTGAATGCTTCAAATTGGCTACTCCAGGGGCGTTCGGTTCCTTTCTGACGGGCAATATGATAGATGTTGGGAGGGAGGATTTTTTTCCATTCTTCTTCGCTGAGTTGAACGGAGTTGGTATCTGTTCTTGAGTAGACCGGATTTTTGGGGTTGTTGTTCATTTTATTTTGGGTTTGTGTCGTCTGGCTCTGACAGCTTACATAGGTAAAGGCAGAGCAAAGCAGTAATAAAAAATAGAAAATCAGGTAGTCGGGTATTAGTTTTACGATTCTTCGCATACATGACAATAACAACAAGATTTCATTTCTGTTGGCGTATTTACAAAAATTCAGAGATGCTTTTTATCTTTACACCACAAATCGACCACTCCTTATTATGTTTAACCTAATTTTATTCGGCCCTCCCGGTAGCGGCAAGGGTACGCAATCAACCGCTATAATTGAAAAATACGGCCTCAAACATTTGAGTACCGGCGATCTGCTCCGCAGCGAAATTGCAGCTCAGACTGCGTTGGGTATGGAGGCTAAGCAGCTGATGGACAAAGGATTACTTGTTCCGGATGAAGTGGTGGTGGGTATGATCAGTTCGTCCATCGATAATCATCCTGAAGCAAAAGGATTTCTGTTTGATGGGTTTCCCCGAACAGTTGCTCAGGCTGAAGCGCTGGATAAATTGCTAGAGCAAAAAGGAACATCCATAGGCTTGATGTTGTCTCTGATCGTTTCGGAAGAAGAACTCGTAAAGCGTTTGCTCAACAGAGGGCTCACCAGTGGCAGATCGGATGATACCAACGAAGAAATTATACGTGAACGCATTGCTGAATATAAACGCAAAACATCCATCGTCGCCGACTACTACAAACAGCAGGAAAAATTTGCAGAAGTTCAGGGTGAAGGAACAGTTGAATCCATTTTTGAAACAATCTCAGCTGAGATAGAGAAGCAGATGCAATAAGACTGGTCAAACTCAAATATCATATTGATCGGAATTGAAACATTTACCACAGCCATGGGTTTAAATCCATGGCTGTGGTAAATAAACCTATGTCTGCTATGGCTGCGAAGGATTAAATTTCATCCTTCACTTAACTTTGCATCATGCAACCTCTGTTGATTTACTGCTACGATGCCTGGTGCGGTTGGTGTTACGGATTCAGTCCGGTTATGAAAAAAATAGCAGGCAAATATGCAAATCAATTTCAATTTGAAGTACTGAGTGGAGGTATGATCCTTCCTGCACAACCGGTTTCCATCCAGGTAATGGCTGATTACATCAAAGAGGCATACCCAACAGTCGAAGAGCGAACAGGCATCCGTTTTGGGAATGATTTCCTCTGGCATATTCACCATGCAGACCAGAGCGACTGGTTTCCTTCTTCTGAATTGCCTGCCATTGCATTAAGCGTTTTCAAATCTTTTCTGCCGGATAACCAGATACAAGTTGCCTCCGATATTCAATATGCTTTGTTTGAAGAGGGCAGAGACCTTACTGATCAGGAAGCCTATCGTCATTTAATTCTTCAGTATGGGATTGATGACAATTTATTTTATCAGCGATTGAAAGATCCGGCATTCAAAAAACAGGCATACGAAGAGTTTGACTTGTGTAAGCAGTTGCGTGTAACCGGTTATCCGCAATTACTTTGTCGACTTTCAGAAACCAAATACCAGCTCGTTGCAAGTGGCTATACTGATGAAAATACCATCGATAACCGACTGCAACAGATTCTTAATAGCATTTAATTCTAAAACAATGATTCTCACCATTACACTCAACCCCTGCATTGATAAAAGCACCAAAGTAGATGAACTCAAACCGGAAGCAAAACTTCGCTGTACTGAAGTAGTTAATGAACCCGGAGGGGGTGGCATCAATGTCAGCAAAGCATTGCTTCGTTTAGGTGCTGAAACATACGCATTGATGCCCGCCGGTGGTCATAATGGAAATATGCTTCGTGGATTGTTGCGTGAAGAAAAAATACCTTTTCATGCAGTTGATACATCAGTCGAAACACGTGAAAACTGGATTGTGAAAGAACAAAATAAAAACCTTCAGTTTCGTTTTACATTTCCGGGAAGAGAAGTAGAAGAAACAGCAATTATTCAACTGATTGATTTCATCCGCACATTCACTCCTTCATATGTAGTTGGAAGCGGCAGCCTTCCTCCGGGTTTGCCTGCTCATTTTTACGGATTAATCGTGAAGACCGCCAACAGTATTGGCGCAAAATGTATTGTAGATACAAGCGGCCCTGCTTTACAGGCATTAAAAGACAGAAATGCATATTTACTAAAACCCAATATCGGCGAGTTGTCGAAGATGCTTGAGGTTGATAATCTGAAAAAAGAAGATGTACCTGAAGCTGCGCGGCAGGCTATTCGTGATGGTTATGCCGAAATGCTTGCAGTATCAATGGGGGCTGATGGGGCTTGGCTTATTACATCAACTGAACAACACTACTGCAAAGCGCCTGCTGTTGAAATGAAAAGTACAGTTGGCGCAGGTGATAGTATGGTAGCCGGTATTGCTTTTATGTTGGAAAGAGAAAGACCGCTTGAAGAAGTGATTCGGTTCGGTGTTGCATGCGGTTCTGCTGCGACGATGAATGAAGGAACTCAATTATTTAACGCAACTGATGTACAGCGTTTGTTTGAGCAGCTCCAAGGAGAAAGTTAAAGACTACGGATACTATTTAATGTCGGTTACTTCTTCCAAAAACTTTCCATACATTTCCTTCCATCCTTTAAAGACAGAATCATCACTCAATAAGTGATTATGCGAAACGATGATCATCGTTCCGTTTACCTGTTTAACTTGATCCGTATATGTCAATAATTCTGCATAAGCTTCCTGCGCACTCATTTTCTGCTCATAACAAGAGTTCGCATCCATCCAGCAGAAAGGATGTATGCGAAGAGATGTTGTTTCTTCTTTTTCCAGATCATACCAAAGAAAAGATCGGGAGGTGGATGCACGAAAGCCGTTGATTGTTCCGTATCCCATTGTATAATCATCGGTAATACCGGCTTCTATCAGTCCTCTGTAGTCCTCCGGTAAACGACATTTTAAATAATGAAATCTTGATTTTGTGATCGTCTTTTTACTAATGTGGCTCAATAATTCTTTTTCTGCTACTAATAATTTTTTGTCTGAATGACTATATACTGAAGGATGAACACCCACTTCATTTTTATTTGCTGTTGTTTGTATCAGTTTGCGAAACTGTTTATTGTAAGGTGAAATATTTTTATCGAGTTCGCTTCGTTTCGGTGCGGTCAGAAAAAAATAAATGGGTGATAAATTGAATTGAGAATGATGTTTTTCCAGGAATGAATAGGCGTCGAAAGGATCTTTTTTTAATCTCGTCAGCACGAGTATTCTTTCAAGAAAAGTATTCGGACTGCGTAAGCATCCGCCAATATTTCTTATAAGTCCTTTGCCTTTATAACTCCAAGAGATATCGATATCATAAGTAGGAGTATAGCTGAATGAAGGCGGATGAATTGCTATCTCCGGGAACACCATGCTTATTTTATTAAGCAGGAGTATTGTCCATTCATCAACAAGTGGTCTTTGTAAAAAATGATTAATGAAAGCAATAGAATGATCGTGCGGGTATCGGCCATATAAGTCTTCTCTGATAAATTTATATTCTTCATACCTGCTGATCAGGTAAAATGCAGCAGATAAATAATCAAAACCAAGATCGGAACCATTGCTGAAAAAAACCGGTAATTGATGAATGTTGCTTACTAAAACCCATTGTGGCCCAATGTCGTATTCTTTTAAAAGTCCTTCTGGTTTAATCCATATTTCCTGCCGGGAAATTCTGTTTTCGGAATAGTTGATTTTAATTTCTTCACTCTTTTCAAAAAAGTTTTGTTATCTGTACAAACCGGAGTTGTTCCTGTTTGTTCGCCAAGCCAGGTTGCTATATAAAGAAGTCGTGGACTAATATGCGGTGAATAGATCAGCATTTGGTTAACCGGATCTTTTTCTTTCTTTCCATTGCTGGTTAAAACTTTTTTGCGGGAAATTCAGCTCTCCGCGGTTCTTTGTCCATTCTTTCACAAAATGATTGATCACCAAGCTTTTCATTTTTTGAGTGCCTACATTCATCAGTTTTCTGTTAAGTGATATCTGCTTCCAGATTTTCCATGCCATGCGTTCTCCGAAAGAAGCCATGCCCTGCTCAACGGATTCTTTTCTGTTTTCAAGTAAAAGTTCATGCAGGTTGATGCGCACCGGACAAACTTCCGTGCAGTTACCGCACAATGAAGAAGCATAACTCAGGTGTTTGTATTCATCTAAATCATTTAAGTGAGGCGTAATCACTTTGCCGATCGGTCCGCTATAGGTTGTGCCATAAGCATGGCCGCCGATGTTTTTATAAACTGGACAAGCATTTAAACAAGCGCCGCAACGGATGCAATAAAGACTTTCTCTCGTTGCAGGGTTTTCAAGTACTTTGGTTCGGCCATTGTCGAGCAGAATAACAATCATCTCTTCTGGTCCATCAGTTTCGCCAGGCTGACGAGGTCCGGCAAGAATACTGTTGTAAACGGTGAGCTGTTGTCCGGTTCCGTACGTAGAAAGCAGTGGCCAGAACAAAGCAAGGTCGTTCAGGGAAGGAATTACTTTTTCAATACCAACTACAACAATATGTGTTTTAGGGAATGAGCAACTGAGTCGGCCATTTCCTTCATTCTCAGTAATGGCAATTGCGCCGGTATCTGCAATTATGAAATTGGCGCCGGTAACACCTACTTCCGCCTGCACATACTTTTCACGCAGTAATTTTCTTGCAGTGAGTGTCAGCTGCTCGGGGGTGGCTTTTGGGTCGGTGCCAAGTTTTTCTGCAAAAAGCTTTGCTACATCTTCCTTGCTTTTGTGCATGGCCGGTGTAACAATATGATAAGGGGGTTCACCGTCGAGCTGCTGAATGTATTCGCCCAGATCTGTTTCTACACTTTCAATATTATTTTTTTCAAGAAAATCGTTCAGGTGAATTTCTTCAGTTGCCATGCTTTTGCTTTTCACCAGCATCTTGCAGTTATTTTTTCTGCAGATATCGAGAATTGCTTCACAGGCCTGATCTGTATTTTCAGCCCAGATCACTTTTCCGCCTCTGCGGGTAAACTGAAGTTCAAACTCCTCGAGCATTTGGTCGAGTGTTTCCAACGCTCTCCACTTGGTGTTTTTGGCCCGTTCACGTGCAGTAAGTAATTGGGTAAACTGCTCTGTTCCTTCCGGCACTTTCGCATTGTATTTGCCAATATTGAAATTGATCTTTTTGCGGTGACTAAGGTCGGCAGCTTTGTTGCTGCTTTTTTCCATGAATGTATTTACTGCACTGCTCATTTCAAATTTGATTTGTTCTTTTCAGAATAATACTGATCTGCAATTTGTGTCAGCACTTCATAGAAGTCTTCTCCGTATTTACGAACCAGTGCTTCCCTTACAAAACGGTAAACGGGCACTTTCAGCGATGCGCCCAGCTCGCAGGCCGGACTGCAAAGTGATTCTCTTGGTTCGTAGTTCACATATTCCTGGTCGGCTGATTCACTTTTGGTGATTTTTAATGGGAAGAGATGACAGGACAATGGTTTTTTCCATTTGATCTTTCCTTCGTTGTAAGCTTGTTCAAAAGAACACTTGATGATTCCCTGCTCAGTTGTTAATGCATAAACGCAGATGCCATTGTTGAGCGTTGGTGTAACTGTACCAAATTCATCGTGTTGCCAGTAGAACCCTTTTTCTTTAACCATTTTTCTGCTTTCTGCCGGCAGTAGATTTTCGATGATGGTGTATGCATTTTCGATCTCTTTTCTTTCGTCCGGTTCAAGCGAGGCTCCTGCATCACCTTCTATACAACAGCCACCTTTGCATTTGACCAAGTCGCATACGAATTGTTCTTCTGCCACCTCATCGCTGATATAAACATTGTCAATGATAATCACCTCGTAATCTTGTTTGCATCAAAGTTAGTGAATTCGTTATTCGTGGCTCGTTGATCGTTTTTCGTCTATCGACCAACGACCAACGACCAACGACCAACGGCCAACGGCCATCGAATATCGATCATCGCCATCGAATATTTCGTACCTACGGCACTTTAATTTTCTTGTAAATTTCTTTCTACCAACATAAAGCCCCTACGGGGCTTGGAATTGAGTTAAGCTGGTCATTTTTCGTGATTCGTTTTTCGTTTGTAGAGCAACGATCATCGACCATCCATCATCGATCAACGAATATTTCGCACCTACGGTGCTTTGATCTGCACGCAAAAAATATTCATATGATATTAGGCTCCTAAGAGGCTGCGAATCGTTTTTCGTGATTCGTTTATCGACCATCGACCAACGGCCATGGTATATCGATCAACGATTCGTCCAGCGAAATGTTTTGATGAAATGCTCAATATCGCGGTAAAGAAAATCTTCTACCGGTTTAATTGAGTCATAGTTTGGAGTCGCATTAAAATAAAGAGCCCCTCTGATGAAATTTTTTGTGCTATCGGTCAGATAAAACTGTTTCCCGGTTGCTGCATTTCCTCCAACATCAAATAAAAAACCTTTTGCATTGTCGGCGCCCTGTATGGGCAGTTCATCAATGGCATTCGCTTTAATACTGTGTTTGCCGGTGAGACTGAAAGCGTCATCTACCAGTTTCTGAAAGGCGGCAGGGCTGTTTATTGCTTTATAGCTGATGTGAATTTGTGCATCAAATTGCGGGAACGACAGATTGATCCAGTAGGGATTTTCGGGCATGTCGTCGAAGAAAGTACTGTCTTTAACAACCTGAGCATAGCTAGGATATTCAAAGGAGTAAGGATAGTCCGGTCGGTTAAATGACTGATATGATTTTTGGGGTAAGTCGATCCGGAAATAACCTTTAGGTCGTGGTATAGGATCAGAGTTACAGGCAATGGAGCCGCTTATTAACAGAAACAGTAAAAATTTGACGGATGATTTCATAGGTTTTGGGAGGGGGTGGTAATTTTAATTTTATCGACCCGGTTGGCATTTACTTCCATTACCGTGAAGGTAAATCCTTTACAGGCTACTGTTTCTCCCGGCTTTGGTAAACGTTCGGCAAGCTCCAGCAGTAGTCCTGCCACAGATTCACTCTCACCTCTTTCTTTGTCAAAATGATCAAGAGGCAGGTCCATGATACGACATACATCATGAATCATGGTTTTTCCCTCAAACAGATAGTTATAGTCATCGAGCTTGATATTGATAGTTTCTTCTTCATCGAATTCATCTTTTATTTCTCCGATAATTTCTTCCAGAATATCTTCCATGGTGATGATTCCACAGGTGCCTCCGAATTCATCAACCACCACAGCGAAGTGAATATGTTTTTGCTGGAATTCTTTCAGCAGATCTTCGATCGGTTTTTGCTCTGGCACATAATAGGGTGTCCGCATCAGTTGCTGCCAATGAAAATCGGCAGATTCATCGATGTGAGCAACCAGGTCTTTGGTATGAAGAATACCTACTACTTCATCCATATTTTTTTTAAAAACGGGGAAGCGGCTGTAATGTTGTTCTGTGATGTGATTGACTACTTCTGCAAAAGAAGAGGAGTGGTCAATACCGGTAACATCCAGTCTGGATCGCATCACCTGTTTTACCAGAATGTTCCCGAATTGTTGGATGCCCTTCAGAATTTTTTTCTCCTCGGAGGTGGCTTCTTCCTCACTCATCAGATCAATGGCTTGTTCAAGTTCTTCGGCTTGTTCGGATTGTGAAGTTTCTCCCGATAATTTCCGTTCAATAGCAGCGCCAAGATCTGCCATTCCTGCCCCTGTAATTTTAAACAAAGGGTAGATGATGGAGTGAATCCACCAGGAAGAAAAAGTAGCAAAGGCCAAATGATTTTGTCTGGCCCAGGCCTTTGGAAGTATTTCACAAAACAGCAATAAGACGGAGACAATGAGTAAAGTTTTTGCAGGAATTTCTGCCCATGGATTATCAAACGAAGACGGGAAAAGAAGCTGTACAAGAAATCCTGAAAGAACAATCACACCTAAGTATAAAAAAATATGGGCGGAAACAAGACTTCCGTAAAGTACCCGTCTGTTTTCCAGTAACTCCGTAACGCGTTTTGATTCGGCATCCGTTTTTGTTTTCAGCTGATTTATTTCAGCAGCACGAAGCGAGGCATATGCTACTTCAGCGCCACTCACGATAAATGCAAGAAAAACAAAGAAAAGAAATACGAATCCAACGATTGTTAGGGATGTGTTGTTGAATGAAAGAAGTATTATAATATCGCTGGGCTCCATTTATATTCCGGCAGATTGGTCTTGTTTGAAGGTAAAAATTATTTTCGACAAAGGTATTATATCATTCTAATTTAACTTTTAAATTAAAGTATTACTATCGTGTGGTCATTTGAATAAAATGGGCTTCAGAAGAGTTTCGTTTAATCCAAACCGTTATTATATGATGTACGCTGCTTATATTTTAGTATCGTTTTCAGCTCCTCCTTCATCAGCAAATGAAGTAACCTTGGAAATGGATAATTTTTAATTTCTTCTATAGTGACCCACTCATAATTTTTGTTTTTCAGGTCTGAGGCTGTGGCCTTGTAAACAATGGCTTTGCCGTAAACCACTTGGTGGGTTAGTTGTTGTTTTGATGTTGCGGTAACTTGTAAAGCTTTTCTTTTATTGATTAGTTTGTTATGAATTATGGTTGAAAGATTTTCAAATAGTTCTGCATCTTTGATTTCAGTCATTGGAAATTGAAACAGATTTCTCCAAATATCATCACCACTCCTTTTTTCAATGGCAACTTTTCCATCTGTCAAATAAATACTGAAAAGGAAATATCTTTTTTTAACAGTTTTCTTCTTGCTCTTGACAGGAAGATTTTCTGTTTTTTTATTTTTAAAGGCGAAGCATTTGGGTTTTAATAAGCAGGTTTTACAAAGAGGCTGGTCGGGTTTACAGACGGTAGCACCCAAATCCATGATAGCCTGGTTGTAAATATGCGGCTGTGATTTATCTAGGCATTGTTGAGCAAGTGAAGAAAAAATTTTTTTTCCTTCACTGCTGTCTGTGTAAGTATTTATACCGAAAAATCGACTAAGAACCCGGTAAACGTTCCCGTCTACAACAGCGTAGGGCAATTGAAATGCAAATGAACTGATAGCTGCAGCTGTATAGGGGCCAATACCTTTGAGAGAAAGGATGGTTTCATAATCAGAAGGAAAAATTCCTTGATGCGCCTGCATGATTGCTTTTGCTGTTTCATGCATGTTGCGTGCTCTATTGTAATATCCAAGCCCTTCCCATAAAAGATAAACATCTTTTAGAGGTGCTTTTGCTAGTTTCTGTAAGGTTGAAAATTTTGATAAAAAACGATTGTAATACAATATTCCCTGTTCGGCTCTCGTTTGCTGTAAAATAATTTCACTTACCCATATACGATAGGGATCTTTTTCTTCTTTCCATGGCAAGCTGCGTTTGTTGTGGCATTTATGCCATTGCATAAGTTTGCTTCGGAAATAAGTAGTATGTTTTGAAAGCACGTCACAAA
>JBKDJT010000282.1:0-2792 GCA_046345435.1 Bacteroidota bacterium | reverse complement strand
TACTTTACAGTTATCAAAGCAACAAAACGAAAATATTTTAGAAGAGATTGTACAACCAAGCGTGTCGCCTAAGAAGCCTTATTTCCTTTATGCACATTTAAACATGCCGCATCCACCTTTCTTTTATGACAGCCTAAAACGAGAAAGACCAATTGATTCAATCGTAAATGAGACAAGAAATCATATTTATAAACCTGCTACCTATTTATCTTATTTAAAATACACCAATGGCATCATCGAAAATCTAGTTACTGACATTCAGAACAAAGAAAAAAACAATGCAGTAATTGTAATAATCGGCGACCACGGATTTCGGTCAAACATCACTAAAAAAGAACACTTGTTTGCAAACATGAATGCGATTTATATTCCTGATCATCTACGTAAAACACCGCCTCCTGACAGCCTGTCACTTGTAAATGAATTTAGGTATGTTTTAAATTCAATGACTCGGAATGAAATGAAACTATTGCCGGACAGCAGCTTTGTTCTCACTGACCATGGCTCTGAAATGATGATAAAAAATGACTAAACATTAGGTAATTAAGTATCTTCGCAGCCTCTTTAAACAACGAAAATAACTTTTAAAACAATGAGCAAGTACAGAGCAGGTGTGCTTTTCGGAGAAGAACTGGAAGCCCTCCTTAATGACGCGAAAGACAATCAATTCGCACTTCCGGCTGTAAACACAATTGGTACAAATTCAATCAATGCTACACTGGAAACAGCCGCAAAAGTCAACTCCCCTGTCATCATCCAATTTTCTAACGGCGGTGCTCAGTTTATTGCAGGTAAAGGAATGCCTAACGATCAGTTACAGGCAAATATCAGCGGTGCAATTTCAGGTGCATTACATATTCATAATGTAGCAAAATACTATGGTGTACCTGTAGTTCTTCATACAGATCATGCTGCTAAAAAATGGCTCCCTTGGATTAGCGGGCTGATTGATGCCGGTGAAGTATATAAAAAAGAAAAAGGCCAGCCTTTATTCAGTTCGCACATGCTAGATTTAAGTGAAGAATCTTTGGAAGAAAATATTCATACTTCTGTTGAATACTTTAAGCGTCTCAATGCACTCGGGATGGGTATTGAAATTGAGCTTGGTGTAACAGGTGGTGAAGAAGATGGTGTAGATAATAGTGATGTTGAAAATGATAAATTATATACACAGCCTGCTCACGTAGCATACGCTTATACAGAACTAAGTAAAATTGGAAAGCTTTTCACAGTAGCTGCAGCTTTCGGAAACGTACATGGAGTTTATAAACCCGGCAACGTAGAACTGCGCCCAGAGATTCTGAAAAACAGCCAGGATTACATAGAGCAAGAACTCAAAACCGGTCCTAAACCTGTTTATTTCGTTTTTCATGGAGGTAGCGGATCTCCCCAGCATCAAATCAGGGAAGCCATCGGGTACGGAGCTATCAAAATGAATATCGATACAGATCTTCAGTGGGCTTTCTGGGAAGGCGTACTGAACAACTATAAGAAAAACGAAGGCTACCTGCAAGGTCAGCTTGGTAATCCTGAGGGTTCAGACAGCCCTAATAAAAAATACTACGATCCACGCGTATGGCTTCGTAAAGGAGAAGAAAGTTTTATAAAAAGACTGGAAGTGGCATTTCAGGACTTAAATTGCATCAACCGCAACGCTTAATTCATTGCTCACTATAAACCAACCTGCATGGCTAAGAAGCAAGTTGAAGACATAGAAAAAAACCTGACCGGCGACGATTTGCCAACTGCAGATCCCAGTCGATCTTCATGGTTCAAACGTGGTCAGAAAGGAATTCTCACAAAATTTTCTGAGAAAAAAGAAATACAGGAAGGTTTATGGGCATTGTGTCCGGAATGTAAATTTACCTGCACATCTCAGGAGCTGGCAGATAACAAACATGTTTGTCCGCAATGTAATTACCACCACCGCATAGGTAGTCATGAATATTTTGATATTCTTTTTGATGAAAATAATTTTGATGAGCTTTTTGATCAAATCAGATCGAAAGACTTTCTTGGTTTCACCGATTTGAAGCCTTACGGAAAAAGACTTGAGGATATCTGGAAGAAAACTGACTTACATGATTCAATACGAGTTGGTGTTGGAAAAGTAAACGGCGAATCCCTGGTTGTTTGTTGTATGGATTTCGATTTCATTGGCGGTTCACTTGGAAGTGTGATGGGTGAAAAAGTAGCTCGCGCAGCTGATTATTGTGTTGAAAATAAAATTCCCATGCTGATGATTTGTAAATCGGGAGGTGCTCGCATGATGGAAAGTGCATTTTCACTGATGCAACTCGCTAAAATTTGCGGAAAACTATCACAGCTTACTGATTCACAAATACCATATCTCACTTATCTTACTGATCCCACATTCGGTGGTGTAACCGCATCATTCGGCATGCTTGGTGATATGAATATTGCCGAGCCCGGAGCCCTGATCGGTTTTGCAGGACCACGTGTTATCAAAGAAACAATTAAACGTGATTTGCCTGAAGGATTTCAGCGAAGTGAGTTTTTGTTAGAGCATGGCTTCCTGGATATGATCATCGATCGGAAAGAACTGAAAGAAAAATTATCAACGATTCTTCGTCTCTTCAGAAGCTGATACCGTAGTATAATGCGTGTATCGCGTACTGAAGTTTAAGAAATTATGGATATTAAAAACCGCTCTGCCTTCCATGAATATCAGATCGAAGATAAACTCGTGGCAGGAATGGTTTTGGTTGGTACTGAAGTAAAATCTATCCGCGATGGCAAAGTAAGTTTTGCAGACACATACTGCTTCTTTC
>JBKDJT010000281.1:0-2577 GCA_046345435.1 Bacteroidota bacterium | reverse complement strand
GTACAGAACCGGGCTTCTGGAATTTCATACCGACATCTTCCATTTTCCCGACAAACGAATTAATTGCAGGTCATTATAAAGGAATACGTTTTTTTAACCCTTCCGGAAATAGTTTTCTTCCTGCTCAAAATATTCCCGGCTTTGAAGAATCTTCAAGATACCTGACGATCGACCAGAACGGAAATTTCTGGGTTTCACATCCTTATCATGGCGTCTTTCGTATCACCAGAAATAAAGAAAACAAATTTTCAATTAAATCCTACACAAAAGACAGAGGATTGCCATCAGCATTAAATAATCATTTATTCCGCATCAATAATGAAATTGTCGTTGGCGGAACTGATGGTGTTTACCAATACAACGTCTCAAAAGATATTTTCGAAATTTCCGAATTCTACAGAAGTGTGCTGGGTAATATCAGTATTCGTTATCTGAAAGAAGACAAAGAAGGTAATATCTGGTTTATTCATGAAAAAAGGCTTGGTGTTATAGATTTATCTGAACAGAAACCGCGTGTTATTTATATCCCGGAACTAAATCATAAAATGCTTAGTGGATTTGAATCGATTTATGCACACAATGAAAATAATCTTTTTTTGGGAGGAGAAAAGGGATTTTATCATATCAATTACGCCAAATACAAAAAGAATATACCAGCTTTATCTGTTCAAATCAGAAGAGCCACCATCAGTGACAACAAAGACAGCCTTTTATACGGAGGCTATGCCTACATACCTGAGAAAAAAGGAGAATCAAATATAGCACCGGAAATCTCTCATGAGTGGAAGACAATCCGTTTTGAATTCTCTTCCACCTTATTTGCATATCAGTCAAACCTGGAATACAGTTATAAGCTTAAAGGGTTTGATAAAGAATGGAGTGAGTGGAGTAACCGCACAGACAAAGAATATACAAATCTGAATGCAGGCACTTACTTATTTGAAGTAAAAGTCAGGAACAATCTAGGTAATGAATCAGAAATCTCATCCTATCAATTTACAATTTTACCACCTTGGTACAAAAGTAACTGGTCAAAAACAATCTACTTTATTATTGTAGGCGCCTTGATTTATTATTTATACAGATGGCAAACCCGCAGATTTAACCTTCAGGTCCATAAATTAAAGGAAGAACAGGAAAAACAAAAATACATTCACGAGCTTGAGAAAAACAAAACAGAAAGTGAGCTGATTGCGCTCAGAAATGAAAAACTGGAAGCAGAAATCAATTTCCAGCACTCTGAAATCGCATCCTCTGCTATGCATCTTGTAAAGAAGGGTGAATTAATGAGTAAGCTTAAAGCTGAACTTTTACAGTTGATGAAAAAACTAAACAATGAAGAATTAAATGCCGAATTGAAAAAACTTATAAAGTCATTATCAGAAGACGAGCAAATAGATCAGGAATGGGAAAATTTCACTAAACATTTTGACAAGGTTCACAGTGATTTTGTTACTCACCTGAAAAAAATACATCCTCAACTAACCAGTAACGAGCTAAAACTTTGTACATATCTACGAATGAATCTTAGTACTAAAGAAATTGCTCAGTTAACAAATATTTCAATACGAGGAGTAGAAATCAGCAGATACAGACTTCGTAAAAAAATGGGAATAAGCTCTGATATCAGTTTATTTGATTACCTGATTGAATTGCAAAACAAAAACTCAGATCATAGCTGAAATGATATGATTAGTTTTAAGTTTATCTAATTCATATTAGACTTTTTAAAAACGATACATAATATTCAAAAATTAATGATGAGTTCTTTAGCAGTAAAAAACATTATCAATAGCATATGCTCCGTCGCTGTCTTCTGTGGTTCTCGCCCAGGAAACGATCCTGCATTCATGAAAGACGCTACTGCACTCGGTCAATTACTTGCTGAAAATAAAATTCGTATCGTATACGGTGGAGGTGGAAAGGGATTGATGGGCGCTGTTGCAGATGCTGCTTTGCAAGCGGGAGGACATATAACCGGTATTATCCCAAAACTGCTTACAGAGTGGGAACAACAACATCATGGCTTGACGGAATTAATCATTGTGGAAGATATGCATACCCGTAAAAAAATGCTGTATGAAAAAGCTGATGCAGCAATCATTCTTCCCGGAGGATACGGTACTCTGGATGAATTTTTTGAAATGCTCACGTGGAACAACTTGAACATCCACAACAAACCTATCTTTCTTCTAAATACCCACGGGTACTATGATCATCTCATTGCGCATATTCTGCATATGGAAAAGGAAGAATTTCTTTATGAGTCTCCTTTAAAAAGGATTATAGTCTTGAATAGCCCCGGCGATTTCCTGAACGGGATTGATTTCTTTCCTTCAGATAAAATGTAAATGCTGTTCTGAAAACCGGCTGCATCCGGTTAAACTGATCTATGTAAGGCGAGTTGGGATCTCCTAGAACATCTACCATGATACTGGTGTAAAATTGCGACTGCCCGATGAACCTGCTTCCGTACCCGCCTCCTACAAGCAAGCTGGGAGCAGTACGTCTGTCTTTAAAAACCAATACACCATTCGCATTTCTGGTAAAAGAAATACTGTTAAACTCAAACTGACC
>JBKDJT010000280.1:0-3824 GCA_046345435.1 Bacteroidota bacterium | reverse complement strand
GTATATACTGAGCAGGGTCATACAGGGTTGAGGGCTTTTCAGGAAAGTGACGTACAGAAAATTTTGCTTCAAATTCCTTTAATAAATCTTCAAAAAAATGCATGTATTCTTTTTAGTTGTTGGTTATTAGTTGTTAGTTATTAGTTTGTTGCGGGTTAACACTTTTCGCTTTTAACTTTTCGCCTTTACTTTTATTCAAGACTAGTTCATAATCGAGCTGTCTTTTATCAAGATTTGCGGCTATCACCCTGATCATCACCTTATCACCTATTCTGAAACTGCGCCCGCTTCTTTTCCCTACCAGGCAATAATCTTCTTCCACATATCTAAAATCATCCAGATCAATAAGTGAATACAAACTAACAAGCCCTTCGCATTTATGTTCAATGGTTTCCACCCAAAAACCAAAAGCCGCCACACCGCTGATTACACCTGGAAACTCTTCTCCGAGATAACCCGACATGTACTCCACCTGCTTATACTTATTGGCACTTCTTTCGCTTTCCATCGCAGCCCGCTCACGCTCGCTGCAATGCTACATTTCTTTTCAAGCTTTTTGTCTCTTACCGGTTTATCATCCAAACATTGCTGCAAAATACGATGAACCAACACATCAGGGTATCTTCTGATAGGTGAAGTAAAATGACAGTAATGGGCAAAGCCTAATCCGTAATGACCGATGTTCTCAGTTGTATAAACTGCTTTCGCCATAGTTCGGATACCCAGTGTTTCCAATACATGTTGCTCCGGTTTACCATGTACATCCTTCAGCATCTGGTTGAAAGAAGTTGCGATAGCCATCGGAGACGACAGATCAAAACCATGTCCGTATTTTTTCGCAAAAGAAATAAATGGAGCAAGACGGGTTTTATCGGGTTGATCGTGTACCCGATAAGGAACCTGCACAGGATTATTTTCAACTTCTTTATCTGAAAGAAATTCAGCTACATATTTATTTGCCAGCAGCATAAATTCTTCAATCAGCTGATGCGCTTCCTTACTCTCCTTTACTACTATCCCAACAGGCCGCTGCTCATCATCCAGCACAAAACGTACTTCCTGCGAAGAAAAATTAATCGCTCCCTTTTTAAACCTTTCTTTGCGCAATTTTTGAGCAAGCTTATTTAGAAGACGTAGCTCTTCTCCATACATTCCTTCTTTCCCTTCTATAATTTCCTGTACTTCCTCATAGGTAAACCGATGATTGGAATGTATCAATGTTCTTCCGATCCACAAATCCTTTACTTCTGCTTTATCTGTGATATGAAACACCGCGGAAAAAGTATATTTATCTTCTTTAGGTCTGAGTGAACAAAGCTCATTGGAAATTCGCTCAGGCAACATTGGTAATACACGATCGGGTAAGTAAACCGATGTCGCTCTTTCAAATGCTTCTTCATCTAACACTGTACCCGGCACTACGAAATGACTCACATCGGCAATGTGCACTCCGATTTCATAATCGCCGTTATTTAATTTCTTCACGGAAAGGGCATCATCAAAGTCTCGCGCATCTTTCGGATCAATGGTAAATGTAAGTTCTTCACGAAAATCTCTTCTTCGTTTTAATTCATCATTGGAAATCTCTTCGCTGATACGTGCAGCTTCCTCCAATGCTTCATCTGAAAAAGACAAAGGGAAACCGCTTTGCATCAAAATCTGCTTCATCGCAATATCATTGACCTTCTCGTAACGCAACACTTCTTTCACCTCTCCTAGAGGCCTGTTCTTTTTTTCATCCCATTGTGTGAGATGAACAATTGCCTGCTCTCCGTCTTTTGCGCCGTTGAGCGCATCAACAGGAATGTAAATTTCAGGCATTGGTCGTTCAGTGTCGGGTGTAAACCATGCATGGTTTTTATTTGCCTGAATCTGTCCGATGAATTCTACTTGCTTTCTGTGAAGCACTTTGATAATTTGCCCCTCCGCTTTTCCTGAGCCTTTCTGTTTGGTGATTTCAAGCTCAACTGTATCACCATGAAAAGCCTGACCAAAATGTTGTGGTCTTACCATTACGTCCTTTTGTAATTCCTCTACGGTCACATATCCCATTCCGCTCCGGGTTATTTCAACAGTACCCTTATATTTTTTCGCTTTACCGACCTGAGGTCTTCCCTGCCTGAGCTTTCTCTTCTTTGCCATATCAATTTATATTATCCGTTTTAGCGGAATCTTTTTTAAATACATCCAGCATTTCTCCGATTCTTAATCGTATTAACCTGTCTCCTTCTTTTAAAAAATGATGACGAACGGGAAGCACATAAATGGGAACTGCGTGTAATTCATCTTTGAATTTAAACAATCTGACAGCATCTTTTTCTGTTGTGATGATGATTTTATCCTTCTCTTTCATCTGTTCAAATTTCTTTTTCATCATCCTGAAATCCTCTATCGTGAAAATATGATGATCCGGAAAAGAAAGAAACTCATATCCGTTCTCTTGTTTTTGCAGGTATTGCTTCAGAGGCTTTGGGTTTGCGATGCCTGTTACCAGTAAAACACCCGTCTCCGGAAGTAATTCTTTTTTTAAATCAGGATTTGATAGACTATATAACTTTTCATATTCAAATGTCGCAAACAACACCTGCTGATGTGCGTAAGGTTTTATTTCTTCCTCTATGTTCTTCATTTGCCGATCATGTAAATCGGGCGGACATTTAGTTACAACGATGAGGTCTGCTCGCTTGTAAGCAGAACGTAAATCGCGCAAATCTCCGGTTGGCAATGTAAAATCTCTCGTGAATAAATTATTGTAGTCAGTCAGAAGAATGGAGAAAGATGGTACAATCTCACGATGCTGATATGCATCATCGAGTAAAACTACATATGTATCCGGGCAATCCTGTAATAACTGCGGTATGGCTTCAATCCTTCTTTCACAAACAGCAACCGGTACATCCGGGAAATGAAGTTTAAACTGCATCGGCTCATCTCCGATTTCAAGCGCTGTTGTTTTATCATTGGCCAACACATATCCTTTCGTTCTTCTTTTATATCCTCGGCTCACAATAGCAGGCTTATAATCATCCTTCAGTATCTGAACAAGGTATTCAATCATTGGCGATTTACCTGTTCCTCCTACTGACAGGTTGCCAACAGAAATAACCGGTAGGTTGAATTGAACCGAAGAAAACCATTTCCTGTCATAGAAAAGATGACGAAGTTTTACCACGCCTGCATAAAGAATAGAAAACGGGAAAAGTAAAAAACGGAAAGATTGAAATGTAAAATCAGTCAAATTCATACAAACGATTCGGTGTCACGCAGTAATCTAAAGGTATGTCAAAATCCGCTTGGTCTTCAATGCTTTCTTCCGGATCAAAGTAAGAAAGCCCCACTTTAATCACATCCTCCCTACAGGAAGCAAGGAAACGATCATAATAGCCCATGCCGTAACCAACCCTGTTGCCTTTTGCATCAAAACAAAGTAACGGTACCAAAACAAGGTCAATTGAAAACGGATCTGCAGGTTTTGCATCTACCGGCTCCGGAATACCCCATTGATTGAGTTTAAGTTCTGTTTCATCTTCAAAATAAAAATGCAAAAGTCCTCCGCCTTCTACGCGTGGAACAACAACTTGTAGTCCGGGATGCCTGAATCGTAAATAACGAACGATAAAGGATGTATCAATTTCGTTTTGAGCAGCTACGGATAGATATGTATGTATGGTCTGTAGTGGAGGCAAAGAAAGTTCCTGGAAACGAATCAATAAAAGATCTTTCATACTTACCCTCTGATTTTCCTTTAGCTCCATTCTTTTCTGTCTGTATAAACTGCGTGCTTCTTTCTTTGTCATACAACAAGCATTTATTGTATAAAGATG
>JBKDJT010000279.1:0-7964 GCA_046345435.1 Bacteroidota bacterium | reverse complement strand
CTTACCACTCCATTTGCTGTGGCATATAATGGCGTGCCCGGAGGTGCTGCACAATCAAGCCCTGCATGACACTTGGTAGTGTGATACACCGGGTCTATCCGTGTCCCGAAACCGGAAGCAATACGAGAGAGTTCCCTGTTGCTTACAGGCTGTATGGCGGGTGTAGCAGCAAGCAGTGCTTCTTTATTTTTGATGAGCGTTTCAATTGTATTAAAAGATTTTTTCTGACTTTGAAACCTTGCTCTTAAAACAGAAAGCTGTTTTACTATTGATTCATTCAATTCTTCATTTGATAACTTGGCAACCAGGTTTGCTTCTCTTTTCTTATCGATGAGCTTTTGTCTGGCACTGTCGGGTATCGGGTTGGCCTCGAAAATCGTGCGATAAATTTCATTATCCCTGTCTTCGATTTCTTTCATTTGGATTTTTAACTGATCTAACTCTTCTTGTATAAAAGCGTAATCATACTGTATTTGCTTGTTTTCCTGCTGAAGCTTTTTTTCACCCGTGGTAGGGAAGTAATAGTTTGAAATCTGGGTAAACGCAAAGCCGGCAACCAACACTGCTGCAATCAGGCCAAGTGTACGCAGCAATTTAACACGCAGAGGCGTGATGAACTTCTCGTAACGAAGCGTATTGGTATTGTAGAAATATTTGATTTTCTTCATCCTGCTTTGGCTTCAATAGCGAGGTACATTGTTGTACCTTTGCATACCCGGTTGAGTGGTAGGCAAAGATAAGCCGACCCTGCTCAATCCACAACCATTAACAGACTTTCTTATGATGACGGCTGCTCAGATCAGAAAACAATTTCTCGACTTTTTTGCCTCCAAACAGCATAGTATTGTGCCTTCGGCACCGATTGTGATTAAAAACGACCCGACTCTCTTGTTTACCAATGCGGGTATGAACCAGTTCAAAGATTATTTTCTTGGCAATAAACAGGCGCCCGCAAGTCGTGTTGCTGACACCCAGAAATGTCTTCGCGTAAGCGGCAAGCATAATGACCTTGAGGAAGTAGGCGTTGACACCTACCACCATACTATGTTTGAAATGCTCGGCAACTGGAGCTTTGGTGATTATTTTAAAAAAGAAGCAATTGCCTCGAGCTGGGAGCTGCTAACTGATATATATCAATTGCCCAAAGATCGACTTTATGTAACTGTATTTGGTGGAGATGAAAAGGATGGACTTCCTGCCGATGATGAAGCCCGCAATGAATGGAGCAAACTGATTTCCCCCGACCGTATTCTGAACGGATCGAAAAAAGATAATTTCTGGGAGATGGGTGATACCGGACCATGTGGCCCATGCTCCGAAATTCATGTCGATTGCAGAAGTGATGAAGAAAGAAAACAGACAGATGGGAAGTCGCTTGTAAACAACGACCATCCTCAGGTGATTGAAATATGGAACAATGTATTCATGGAATTTAATCGCCTCAAAGATGGGCGCCTCGAATCATTGCCTGCAAAGCATGTAGATACAGGTATGGGGCTTGAGCGACTGGTACGTGTGCTGCAAAACAAGCAAAGCAATTATGATACCGATCTTTTTAGCGGTACAATAAATGCAATAGAGAATAACACGGGAAAAAAATATTCCGGTGGCGATGACAAAGAGAGTGTTGCTTTTCGTGTGATCGCAGATCACCTGCGTGCTATTTGCTTTACGATTGCAGATGGACAGCTTCCGTCAAATACAGGAGCAGGTTATGTTATCAGAAGAATATTAAGACGAGCTGTTCGCTATTATTACTCTTATCTCGATCGCAAACATCCTTTGTTATGTGAACTTGTACCTGTTTTGGCAAATCAATTCGCCGATGTTTTCCCTGAACTCTCTCAGCAGGAAGCGTTTGTAGTTAAAGTTGTGAAGGAGGAAGAAGAAGCATTTTTGCGTACAATGGAAAAAGGACTGAAACGGATTGCTGATATTATTCTTGACTCAAAAGAAAAAGGAGAGATTGCAGGCAAGGATGCATTTGAATTGTATGATACCTATGGTTTTCCTATCGATCTTACCAGGCTAATTGCTACTGAAGAAAATTTAAATGTTGATGAGCCGGGTTTTGAATCGGAGATGCAGCAACAGAAAAACAGAAGCAGGGCTGCTACAACTGTAGATACAGGCGACTGGATACAGTTAAGAGAAGGGAACGGCTCTTTCGTAGGTTATGATCAACTTCAAGTCGCAACTCATTTACTGAAATACAGAGCGGTTAAATCAAAAGGCAAACAATCATATCAGTTTGTTCTGGACCAAACACCATTCTATGCTGAAAGTGGCGGACAGGTTGGCGATACAGGCGAATTGATTTTTGAAAATGAAATAGTCAGGGTTCTTGATACCAAAAAAGAAAATGACCTTCTCGTACATTTTGTCGACAAGCTTCCGGCTCATCCCAAAAGTGAAATAAAAGCACATGTAGATGCAGTTCGCAGAAAACAAATTACTGTTCATCATTCAGCAACCCATCTTCTTCATGCAGCCCTTCGTGCTGTACTTGGTAGTCATGTTGCACAGAAAGGATCTATGGTAAGTGATGAAGTTTTGCGATTCGACTTTTCGCATTTTGCAAAAATGACGCAAGATGAAATAAATAAAGTGGAATCGATTGTAAATGAAAAAATTCGTCAAAACCACCCCGTTGTTATACGCACAATGAAAAAGGATGAAGCACTTGCTTTAGGGGCAATGGCATTGTTTGGAGAGAAATACGGGGAAGATGTGCGTGTGGTAGTGATGGATCCAGACTAATCAGTTGAGCTTTGTGGAGGCACGCATGTGGGTTATACCGGAGAGCTTGGAAGTTTTCGATTGGTGGCTGAGTCGGCAGTTGCTGCAGGTGTAAGAAGAGTAGAGGCATATACAGGAGAAGCGGCGGAAAATTATATTCAGCAACAGATAGCACAATTGGATGCAGCTAAGTTGTTAATGAAAAATCCGAAAGATATTTCACTTTCCGTAGAGCAATTACAAAATGAAAATAACGACTGGCGTAAAAAGTATGAACAACTAGAAGCTCGACTTCTTGCAGGTGAATGTAAAATTTTGACTGGTAAAGCAGAGCAGATTGGTGGTGTGTCTTTTGTTGGAGAAGAAGTTGAGGTTAGCTCGCCGGAAGCATTAAAAAAACTTACTTACGATTTAAGCAGCAAGCTTTCAAATGGCCTTGTTGTATTATGTGCAAATACCGGCGGAAAGGCTTCTGTGGCCGTTGCTGTTGCTGAAAACCTGGTAAAGGATAAAAACCTTGATGCATCAGTTATTATTAAGACACAAATCGCACCACTCATCAAAGGTGGAGGCGGTGGTCAGAAAACTCTTGCGACGGCAGGAGGACAACTAACAGATAAATTTGAAGAAGTGATTAATACAATCAAGTCGCTCCTTTGATTTAAATGTGCTTTAGATTCGCTAATCAATAATTTATAGTATTTCAATCAAACAAAAATATGAGACGCTTCCCGGTTTTATTTTTATTTATTTTTATTGTGAATGTTGCCTTTTCGCAAGGCGCATATAGGAGTTTCTCCCCTTGCTCCTTTTATATTGAGTTGCCTTCGTCTGTCAATGCCCAAAATTTAAATTCATACAACAGCGACGACTACTGTGATTATATGGTAAAGCTAAAAGATGGCTATAAGTTTATGGAAATACATTCGCTGCTTAAATCACGTTTTTCAAATACCTCTGTCCTTGCATTATATAACAGCGCACTGAGGTCAACTGATCTTGATATCACTTATCAAGTAAAAGGTGCGGATTTTTTTGTATTGTCCGGCTATAACAGTAAAGGAAATATTGTTTACTGGAGAAGATCGATTGGGCAAGATTATATTAGCGATATGCGAATTGAATACAGTAAAGGCAGAAGGGCATCAATTGATCCGATAATTACCAGAATGTCAAAATCATTTTATAGTTATTGAAAAATTTATACTTTGAAAATCCAATTAATAATTTAATTGTTTCTACGAATTCTATTTATATAGTTAAATCGTATTTTCAATACTCCATCATTCTTGAAACAGTTTCATGCAGCCTTTTCTTTGCAAGAAAGTTTTCTTCAAGGATTGTATTGAAGGGAATCGGTGTGTCTAAGGAAGCACAACGCATCACCGGTGCATCCAGTCGCTCAAAACAATGTTCCGCTATCCAAGCAGCTAATTCTCCGCCGATACCGCTTGTAAGTGTGTCTTCATGCAAAATGATTACTCTTCCGGTGCGATAAACGGAGGCTCTTATTGCATCATAATCAAGCGGAGCGAGTGATCTTAAGTCGATGATGTCAATAGATATTTCAGGATGTTCTGCTGCATAATCATCCGCCCAGTGTACTCCTGCTCCGTAAGTAATAATAGATAATTCATCGCCGACTCTTACTTGTCTGGCTTTTCCGATCTCAACTTGATATGGCTGTTCTGACACCAAACCACTTACACTTCTGTACAAAACTTTATGTTCAAAAAATAAAACGGGATTGGGATCTGCTATTGCCGCCATCAACAATCCTTTTGCATCAAAGGGAGTTGATGGATAAACAATTTTTAAACCGGGCACTTTCGTAAACCAGGCTTCGTTACTTTGACTGTGGAAGGGGCCTGCGCCTACACCCGCTCCGGTTGGCATTCTAACTACTACATCAGCATTTTGCCCCCAGCGATAATGTATTTTAGCAAGATTATTAACGATCTGGTTGAAGCCGACACTTACAAAATCCGCGAATTGCATTTCTACTACCGATTTGATTCCTTCTAAACTCAATCCAAGTCCTGCTCCGATGATTGCGCTTTCACAAATAGGTGTATTGCGCACGCGTGCATGTCCGAATTCATTCACAAATCCTTCCGTAATTTTAAACGCACCTCCGTACTCTGCAATATCCTGGCCCATGATTACAAGATCAGGATGCTGCTCCATGCTTTGTTTCAACCCTTCTTTTATGGCATCAATGAAACGTTTCTCTTCACCTGAGTTTGTAGGCTGATTGATAATTGGAAGCTTGCTTGTATCCGGTTGATAATCTCTGTAAATATCTTTTACTTCATCTTCTGTGTTTACAATAATCGGTTTTGCATCGAAGCCGACTTGCAATTCTTCTTCAATATGTTTTTTTACTTCAGAACGAATTTGTTCTGTTTGTTCTGAAGAAAGGATGTGTTGTTGAATGAGAAAGTTTTCAAAGCCGGAAACAGGATCACGCTTCTCCCATTCTTCAAATAAATGAGGCGGCACATATTTGGTGCCACTCGCTTCTTCATGCCCGCGCATACGAAAAGTCATACATTCAATCAGATAGGGTTTCTGATTATTGATACAATAATCTCTCACACCTTTAATCGTATCAAGTACAGTAAGAATATTATTCCCATCTATTGTGATGCCTTCCATCCCATAGCCTTTTGCTCGGTCTGCTAATCTTTCACAACGGTATTGTTCTTTGGTAGGAGTACTTAGTCCGTAACCATTATTTTCGATAATGAATATTACCGGAAGATCCCATACTGCAGCCACATTAAGCGCTTCGTGGAAATCGCCTTCACTGGTTCCGCCCTCTCCGGTAAAAGCCAGTGCAATTTTCTGTTCATTCTTTAATTTATGTGCCAGTGCAGCTCCATCAGCCAGTGCAAGTTGCGGTCCCAAATGTGAGATCATTCCGCAAATATGGTGTTCGCGTGTCCCGAAATGAAAACTACGTTCTCTCCCTTTACTGTACCCTTCCTGGTTTCCCTGCCATTGCATGAATAACTTACTTAACGGCATTTGTCTTGTGGTGAATACACCAAGATTGCGATGCAGCGGGAAAATCCATTCATCTTCTCTCAATGCCAGTGTACATCCTACCGCAATCGCTTCCTGTCCGATACCGCTGAACCATTTGCTGATTTTTCCCTGCCTAAGCAGGATCAGCATTTTTTCTTCAATCATGCGGGGAAGCAGCAGGGAACGGTAGATTCCGACTAATTCATCATCAGTCAAATGTTTACGGTCGAAAAACATGCAATCGTTTTAAGTAATTCAAAGCAAGTAACACAATTTTCGTCGGGCGGCAAAACAAAATAAAAGAGGGTCAGTTCTCCTCCTTTTTCTTTTTGATAAAAGTTTGCACTAGGCTGTTTGCGAGGGAAAGAAGTATACTAAACAGTAGTGCATTCCAGAATTGCGGGCGACTTATTTCAAACCCTCCTACAAAGTGCGCATCTATAAGGATAATAAATGCATTAATCACAAACAGAAAGAGCCCGAGGGTGAAGATGGTAGCAGGTAAAGTAAAAAGAATCAGAATCGGCTTCACTAAACCATTCAGAATTGATAAAACAAATGCAACCAGTAAGGCCGTTCCGAAGTTGTGTATATCAATTCCCGGTAACAGGTAGGCTAATAAAAAGGCATTGACGGCTGTGACAATAACTTTAACGATGTAATTCATTTTCCTGCACTTTTAAATTTAAATAACAATCATTTCGTAAAAATCTTCCGGCTGCAAATATTTTTTGGCGAGCGCCTGCAATTCTTCCGCTGTTGTTTCCTTGATGATGCGAAGAGATCTGTAAAAATATTCATCGGTCAATCCGTTTAGTATCAGGTTTTTCCATCTTGCAAGAATGTGAAACGGGCCGTCGAGATCGCCGAGCGTACTTCCAAGAATATAATTGCGCACCAGTTGTAACTCTTCTTCATCAATCTCCTCATTACGCAGAATTTCCATCTCCTTATATACTTCCTGAATTGTGGCTTCACACACTTCTCTTCCCGCCTCCGTACTAACCATCCATGCAGTTTCGCCGATATGGTTCTGGATATAACTGTGTATGCCGTAAGTATAACCTTTGTCTTCTCGAATATTGCTCATCAGTCTTGAACCAAAGTATCCGCCAAATAACGTATTGAGTAGCTGTACTTTTGGAAAGTCGGGATGTTGACGATTAGGGAATGGCCTTGCTAGACGAACCGCCCCTTGAACACCGTTGGGGTCATTAATAATTCTGTACCTCTTTTCTTTTGATGGTGAATAGGCATGTTCAATGGTCTGCAGAGGGTTGCTGCTTAATGTAAGAGAACCGAAATAGTTATTCAACTGATCTTTAAAATCGGCAGGTAATACACCGGCGGCAAAAATTCTGCATCGCCCGTTTAGGTAATATCGTTTATAGAACTCCACTATATCCTCTCTTGTTAAGCTATCATATTGTTCTTTAGAACTGTAAATTCCGTACGGATGATGTTCTCCAAAAACAGCTGCATCGATTAACCTGCTTGCAACCACATCACATTTTTTCAAATTCACTTCCAGCCTTTGCTTCATATTCTGTTTATAAATAGCAAGTTCCTCTTCCGGAAAGACGGACTCCGTCATTATTTCAGCAATGACAGGTAATAATTCAGATAGATGTTTGGATGGAGTATGAAGGGTGATCGTGGATGTTTCGTTGTAGCAGTTTCTGTTTAAAAAAGAGCCATAGTATTCAAAATGTTCATTAATCTGATAGGCCGTTTTTTCTTTCGTGCCATTTTTAAGCAGAAAGTTGGTAGCAGCAGCAACAAGCGGACTTGTATCATACCAGTTTCCTGCATCAAATACAAGGTCTAGTGTCATTACTTCCTGTGTGCCTGCTTCTATGATATAAACTTCAATGCCGTTATCAAGTTTTTCAAGACGATAAGGCTTTAGATTCAGGTCAAACTCAGTTGCGTTTTTTATTTCGGGTGAAATGGTTCTGTCAAGCATGAATTGTGGGCTTATAAATTGAAATGAAAATCCTGTCCTTAATCAACCTTCATTTGATAAATAATAGATTGTATTTGAGTTGCCGGGGTGAAATACCTTTTCACAGGTTTTTTGTAAATCAGTTGTGCTGACGGATTGATAATGTCCCAGTTCCTGATTCATCAGTGCTGCATCTCCGAGTAGTTCGTAATAAGCAAGACTGGCGGCTCTGCTCATCACACTCATATCT
>JBKDJT010000278.1:0-6009 GCA_046345435.1 Bacteroidota bacterium | reverse complement strand
CCTTGCAACTAAAAAGCAGCTGACCTATCAGATTGTGTCTGAGAAAGAAGCTGATTTAAAGCTTGGAAATATTTCGGTTACATCACCAATCGGGAAAGGTTTGCTGGGCAAATCGGTCGGAGATGTCGCACAGGTACAAGTGCCTGCGGGTAAAGTTGAATTTCGAATTGAAAATATAACTGTCTGAGTGCTTTAAGCTGCTAACTTTAATTTTTAATCAGGTGACAATATTTTCAAAAATCATAGCCGGAGAAATACCGGCACATAAAATTGCAGAAGACGATTATTTTCTTGCTTTTCTGGATGTTTTTCCAATAGCAGAAGGCCATACACTGGTTGTTCCTAAGATTGAAGTAGATAAGTTTTTTGATTTGAATGAGGATTATCTGAGTCGTATTCTAAACTTTGCAAAGCCAATTACTAAGGCACTTGAAATGTCTTTTCCCTGCAACAGGGTTGGCATTTCGGTGATTGGGCTTGAAGTGCCTCATGCACATCTGCACCTGGTACCTATCAACAGTGCAGATGATTTGAATTTTACCCGTGCCAAAATGAAAGTAACTACTGATTTTCTTCTTGATACCCGTGAAAAGATTTTGAAAAACTTAAAATAATCTCCATGTATACCAAAGATGAACTTGGTTATAAAAAGAAGATCAGACAAAAATCAAAGCGTCCTGTTTTTTTAACACTGCTTTGTTTTGTATTTGTCATTTATGGTTTTGCAGAAATTATCAATAGTTATGTCAATACATATCAGGGTATGAAAACCTTTTACCCTGCTTTTAATTCTTTAATGGTTGTATTCGGGTTTGTAGCTATCAGCGGAATCTGGTCTATGGAGAAATGGGGGCCAATATCTTTAAGTATTGTTTTCCCGCTTAAGATATTAGTTGAGATAATATTTTTCGACTGGGATCACGGAAAGTTTACAGTTGAACACTTGCTTGAATTTTCATTGTGGCTGATTGTTTGTGTTTTTGCATACTGGTATATGCCAAAAATGAAAAATACACAGTAATTCAATCCTTATTTACGAATACGTTCAGGGTTTTTTTTCAAAAAATCATCCCAGCCTTTCATGGATTTTGCTTTAATACCGACCGGGCCCTTTGTCTGAAAGTAATGACACATCGCCACAGCTAAAGCATCGGTGGCATCATAATACTGCGGCTTTGATTTTAATTCAAGATGGTGCTGCAGCATTTTCCAGACTGTTTCTTTGTCTGCATTACCATTGCCTGTTACTGATTGTTTCACTTTTTTTGGGGAATACTCTGTAACTGTTAACCCGGCCTGTATCGCTGCTGCAATGGCTACGCCTTGTGCTCTTCCGAGTTTGAGCATACTTTGAACATTTTTTCCAAAGAAAGGTGCTTCAATTGCAAAATCTGTAGGATGATAAGCTTGAATTAGAGAATGTACACGTTCATGAATCCGGTGTAGTCTCTCATAGATATCTTTGAATTTTGCCAGTTTTAAAACATTTGTTTCCAGCAGAGTAGGTTTTCCATGATGTAATTTGATCAGGCCGTAACCCATAATAATAGTACCCGGGTCAATTCCAAGAATGATTTTTGATGTTGATTGCAAGTACCTGACTAATTTTGAACAAATAACCGAAACTGCACAGTAAATTCAAAATCTTTCTCCATTATGTAGCAGGACCATTAATTGGAATATGGGCCTTTGTCTCATTGTGGCAGCTTCTTCGAAACCAGCAAAATCTTGAAACATCCTGGCAAATCATTCAACAAGGGTTTAAGGGTGAGAATATTATATGGTTGATATTTGTATTTGTTTTAATGTTGATTAACTGGGGGCTTGAAATAAGGAAGTGGCAAATTCTGGTTGCTCCTTATGAGAAAGTGAATTTTCTTTCTTCTTTTAAAGCGGTTATGGGAAGTCTGGCTTTTGGTATCGCAACCCCGAACCGTATTGGAGAGTACGGGTTTCGTTCATTATATCTTTCTCCGTCAAACCGAAAAACAGGGATTCTTTTAACCATATTATCGAGCCTGGCGCAATTAGTTTTTACTTTAATCGGAGGCGTATTTGCGGGGATTTACTGGTTGTCAGAACATCCGGAAATACGGACTCATCCATCTTTCTCTATATGGTTGTTTTCAGGAATCTTCTTACTCGTTATTACCTGTATTTTTCTTTTTATCAGTTATTTCAGATTGTCTTATTACCACAAGCTTTCACAAAAGTTTCCCTTTTTGCAAAAAGTAATACCTCCTGTTTCAGATTTAAAACTTATAACAAATTCTTTGCGAATAAGATTATTAATTTTATCCCTGTTAAGATATCTTGTATTTCTTATACAATATGTCATCGTATGGTGTTATTTTGGAGCAGATCTTCATTGGTATGAATCCTTGCTTTCTTCGGCAATCATTTTTCTACTGATGGCATTTGTCCCTACAATAGCACTGGCTGAACTGGGTGTACGAGGGCAAGTAAGTGTATGGGTAGCAGGAATTTTCACGCAAAATTTCCTAGCTGTAGTTGCAGGTTCTGCTTTTATTTGGGTTGTAAATTTATTTTTACCTGCATTGTGCGGTTCTTTTTTATTATGGTCGTTCAGAATAAAGAAAAAATAAAAGCGATGTGTTTTTTTAGAAAATATTATAATTCAATGCAAACTTTATACTTTTTTGAGCGGAGTTGAATTTGGAACTTTTTTGAAACTGAAAGCGGAATATTAATTTCTGATTTATGTACCTGAAGTCATTTATGCTTTTTCTTTTCATTTGCTTGCTAAATAGAAGTAGTTATGGACAGGTATGTTCGATAAGAAATACGTCCTGGAAAAACGGTGAGTTGATCAATTATCATGTGTATTATACACTTGGAGGTATTTATGTTTACGGAGGAGATGCAAATTTTTCAGTAAAGCTTAATTCATTTAACGGCAGTCCCGCGTATTACATCCGCGGTGAAGGAAAGACCAACTCCTTTTTTGATGGCATTTTCAAAGTTAGAGATAAATATGAGTCATATATTGATACCCTTACTTTGCAGCCTTATAAATTTATAAGAAATATTGAGGAGGGTGATTTTAAAAAGTATGAGACTGTTAGTTTCAATCATAAGTCAAATCTAGCAGTAACTAAAGCGGGAAACTACAAACTGCCCGATTGTACCCAGGATGTTCTAAGCATAATTTATTACGCCAGAAATATCGATTTTTCAAAATATAAACCCGGCGCAAAAATTCCCTTTTCGATGTTTATCGACGACCAGGTACATAATTTATATATCAGGTATTTAGGTAAGGAAGTTGTTAAGACCCGTTTCGGAAAGTTTAAAGCAATCAAATTCAAGCCGTTGCTGATAGAAGGAACAATATTCAAAGGAGGCGAAGAAATGATCGTATGGGTTACTGATGATATGAACAAGGTCCCTGTCAGAATAGAAAGTCCAATTTCAGTTGGAAGTATAAAAGTGGATATGATGGGATATGGCGGTTTACGATACCCCCTAAGCAGCCTTGTAACAAAGTATTAATCTGATATAAGATTGCTAAGCGGAAATATTTCATCTGCTCTGACGCCTTTCTCAGTCATCTTCAATGTACAACATTCATGAAAAGGATCGTGTTCAAAAAAGAGAATGTATTTCTTTTCTACTGCTTCAGCAAGAAATTCCTTCTTCTCTTTCAAGGTTTCCATAGGAAACATATCGTAACCCATCACGTAAGGGAGAGGTATGTGCCCGACGGTAGGCAGTAGATCGGCAACATAAACAATCGTGTAACCGTTGCATTTAATTTGAGGGAGCATCATTGCATTTGTATGACCAAAACAAAAACGGATATCAATTTCTTCGTTGAATGATGTTAAAGGAATTGTGTTTTGTTTTCTTTCTCCGACAGGAATCATTTTAAGTACACCATAATCTTCTAATGGGAAAATATTTTCTTTCAAAAAAGACGCTTTCTCTCTTTCGTTAGGAGAGGTAGCCCATTGCCAGTGGGCTGCATTTGTCCAGTAAGTTGCATTAGGAAATGCAGGAACAAATTTTCCATCAACTTTTTCAACACTTCCTCCGCAATGATCAAAATGTAAATGCGTGAGAATAACATCTGTGATATCTTCTCTGGAAAATCCTTTTTCTTTCAGAGAATCCTCAAGACTATCATGTCCATTCAGGAAATAATGACTAAAAAACTTCTCATCCTGTTTGTTGCCAATTCCCGTATCAATCAGAATTTTTCGATCATCTGTTTCAATGAGCAAACATCTCATCGCTAATTGTATCAAATTGTTTTCATCTGCCGGGCAAAGTTTATTCCAGATGACTTTTGGGACAACACCAAACATGGCTCCGCCATCAAGTTTGAAATATCCGGTATTAATTACATGAAGCTTCATGAATGATGAGATTTTTTATATGTGTTGTTAGTCAGAATTAAACCTGCCAGTCCGATTGCAAAAAAAACAATCAGTGCAAGTATTGAATGACGCATGTTATTTGTAATTCCTTCTATAACTCCGAAGCTGACTAATCCGATGACGATCGCCATTTTTTCTGAAACATCATAGAAGCTGAAAAAGGATGCAGTATCTTTTGTAGGAGGCATCAGTTTAGAATACGTAGATCTGCTGAGGGATTGAATCCCACCCATTACCAGCCCAACAAGAGATGCAAGAACATAAAAACCGGTTTCAGATGTGATAAAATACCCGGTAGCACATACGCCTATCCAAAGCAGTACCGTAAGTATTAAAATTTTCAGATTCCCGAATTTCTCGGAAAGTCGCGACATACCAATGGCTCCTGCAATCGCAACAAGCTGAATGATTACGGCAGTAATGATTAGTCGGTCATCAGGCAGTTTGAGTATTTTGATTCCAAAATCTATAGCTACAAGCATTACTGTTTGTACACCCATGCTGTAAAAAAGGAATGAACCCAAAAAGCGTTTTAGAACAGGCATGTGAGCGACTTGTTGCCAAACCAGTTTGAGTTCATGAAAGCCATTAACGAGTATATGTTTTTTCATTCTTCGTTCCGATTTACTTACAGAAGGAAGACGATAAAAAGCAAACTGAGCAAAGAGTACCCACCAGAAACCAACAAGTAGAAAAGTAATTTGTAAGGCTTTTTGCTTGTCCTCCATCAGCATCACAAGTGCAAATCCTACGAGTTGCATTAATACACTTCCAACATAACCATAACTGTATCCCATTGCGCTAACCCGGTCTCTGTCTTGTTCATCGGCAATTTCAGGTAAGTAAGAGTTATAAAAAACCTGTGAACCATAGAATCCAATACCTGCAAGCATAAAGCAAAGTAGCCCGGTAAGCACATTCGATTGGTCGAAGAAAAAAAGAAGTGAACAGTTTAATGCGCCGAGATAGCAGAAAAAACGCATAAACTGTTTTTTATTTCCTTTATAATCTGCGATTGATGAAAGAATTGGAGAAAAAACTGCAATCAGTAAAAAGCCTGCTGCCAGTGTATAATCTTTCAGTTCTGTATTCACATAATATCTTCCAAATAGAGGGATCCCTTTAGAAAATTTGGGATTATCTACAGAAGTGATTGCAGCATAATAGGCAGGAAAAAAAGTGGTTGTGATAACAAGGTTGTAAACCGAGTTCGCCCAGTCATACATCGCCCAGGCGCGCCAGACCTTTTTATTGTTCATAGCAAGATTAATTCAGATTCGTAAATTAAAGAAAATAAATCTGACTATTTTAATTTACCGGTAAGGACAAGAAATAAAATTACTGCACCTGCTACGATTCTGTACCAGCCAAATAATCGGAAACCGTGTTTTTGCAGAAAGCCAATGAAGAATTTAATTGCAAGCAGTGCAACAACAAATGCTACAATATTTCCAATGATGAAAGCCTGTATATTCTGACTCGATGCAAGTATAATCTGATATCCCTTTTCTTCTATGCCATTTCCCTGCCAGTCTTTCAAAAACAAGGAGTATAATGTTGCTGCAGCCATGGTTGGTACCGCAAGAAAAAAAGAAAATTCAGCCGCAAA
>JBKDJT010000277.1:0-3422 GCA_046345435.1 Bacteroidota bacterium | reverse complement strand
ATTGATCTGCACACGCATATAGTTGCCTGTTTCAATCATTTCCCGTGCGCTTTCCGCAAAATTGATCTCGTCCCAGTCGAATAAGGAAACATTGCCCAGTGAATGGGTAAACATTATTGCAGCAATGAAGAAAATGAGCAGGTAAGGGTTTATGCGCTTCATAATGGGGAACGAAGTTAGCGGTTATCGGTTATCGGTTAGTCCTGAGCGAAGCGAAGGATCTCCTATGGCGGTTAACTAAAAAAAACGATAGACTAGAACTACTAACTGACTAATTCACCCAAGATATACTTTCAATAATTTACAGCGAGTATTTGACTTTAGCTTGCTAATGGCTTTGTCTTTGATCTGACGAACCCTTTCTCTGGTTAAATTAAAGCGTTCTCCGATATCTTCCAGACTCAAAGGATGATCTACACCAATGCCAAAAAAGTAACGGATTACTTCCTGCTGCCTTTCTGTGAGCGTATTTAGTGATCGATCAATTTCTGTTTTGAGCGATTGTTTATGATCCAGTTCTTCATCGGTGGCATCCGCATTTGGATTATGCATGATATCAATCAATGTATTATCCTCACCTTCTGATAGTGGTGAGTCCATGCTTACATGACGGGAAGAAATACTAAGGGAAGCAGCTACTTCTTCTGTTTGAAGATCCAGGAGTTCAGCAAGTTCTTCTGCGGATGGTTCTCTTTCAAACTCTTGTTCCAGTTGAGAGTAAGCTTTATTAATCTTATTGGTGAGGCCAACTTTATTCAATGGAAGACGTACAATTCTTGCTTGCTCAGCCAGAGACTGAAGTATGCTTTGGCGGATCCACCACACAGCATAAGAAATGAACTTAAATCCCTTTGTTTCATCAAAGCGTTGAGCGGCTTTGATAAGGCCCAGGTTCCCTTCATTGATCAGGTCGGGCAGTGATAACCCCTGGTTCTGGTATTGCTTTGCAACAGATACTACGAAGCGCAGATTGGCTCCTGTTAAGCGATCCAATGCCCGCTGATCTCCCTGTTTGATCAGTTTAGCAAGTCGAACTTCTTCTTCCGCACTTATTAATTCAACTTTGCCGATTTCCTGCAGGTATTTTTCCAGACTTTGCGATTCCCTGTTGGTAATCGACTTGGAAATTTTGAGCTGACGCATACTCATACTGCCTGTGATTTTAAGGGTTGGTCAATGTAAGGGTCTATGTTCCGTCGCTATTTATAGGTTTCTCCCTGTAAATAGTAAGGGAACGCCTTCCTAATTTAAACATAGTTTTAACATTTGCCAAAAAAATTAAATGCCATTCATTGTTAAGTATAGTTTTATGAGGTTTTGTTTAAAACAGAAAAAAATCTTTTTAAACAAAAATTCAGTTTAAAAATTTTGTTTACTCTTTTATTTTTATATTATTGCATCTGATACCCGTCGTGATAAAACGAAGTTCAATGAGTAAAAAAGTGCTGTATACACTGGAGTTCCCTGTAAAATGTTCTCCTCCGATTTTATATGATTTTCTGGTAAATCCTTCCGGAATGCAGGAGTGGTTTGCGGATAAGGTAGACGAACGTGATGGCGTCTACACTTTCAGCTGGAATGGTACGGAAGACAAAGCAGAGCTACTTGAAAAAGAGCAGGATAAATTTGTCCGCTATCGCTGGCTTCATCAGGCAAAAGATGAATATTTTGAGTTTCGTATTGAAAAAACAGAAATTTCAAATCAGACCATTCTGGTCGTGAAAGATTTTGCAGATAAAAAAGAGATCAAAGACCAGAGTCAGCTTTGGGAATACCAGATTAAAGATTTATTTCACCGCCTCGGAAATTAATTTTTCGTTAGTGCTCTCAAGTAGAAGTCGTGCATTTTTTCTAGAAAATCTCCGGCTTCTTCCCATTTTTCTACTGGTAGCAGAGCTGCAATTTTTATTAAATTCTTTCCTTCTATTTCATCCTGCCTTATCGTGTTTGCCTTGACCCAGTGTTCTTTTTCTTCAATATCATGTATCCATTCCTCTTCTGAATAGTTAATCATCCATTCAACACTTGTTTTCGATTTTATCATCTTCACGATTTCGGGAGCATACATTTTACTGTATCGCCCTTTCAAATGAAGGGTAGAAGAAAAAAAATGTCCCCACCAGAAAAAACTTCTGATTGCGAACACGTGTTCAGTTTCAAAGAACCTTGGATAATCAAGCATCAGATATGGAAGCCCTTTGTATTGTTCTCCTTTCGATATTTTAGGTGGAATACTCCTGACTTCTTCCGGAAGCTGAAGTGTTAAAGGGTTTGAATTGAACTGCCCACTAAGCTCTCCGAACAGTGAAGAAACCTTTTGAATCACTTCATTTTTAGCCAAAATCCATTCAGGATCTGATATCAATTTTCGCTCGAGTGCCGAAAGGGTTATTTTTGCCGGTATATCCACGTACGTATTGTGTTTAAAAAACTAGACAAACTTATATTAAAAGCGTTTATTGGTCCATTTCTGGCCACTTTTCTCATTGCACTGTTTATTCTCGTGGTGCAGTTTTTCTGGCTGTATATCGATGAATTCGTTGGTAAAGGAATTGATGGCATAACGCTTTTACAGTTCGTCTCCTATCTCACAGCTACGCTTGTGCCACTGGCGCTCCCGCTTGGTATTTTGCTTTCTTCGATTATGACTTTCGGAAACCTTAGTGAGAGTTTTGAACTTGTTGCAATTAAGAGCGCCGGCATCCCTCTGATTCGTTTTATGCGTCCGGTCTTTTTGATGTCGGGTGGGCTAGCCATCACTGCATTTCTTTTTGCCAATTATATGATTCCTGTAGCGGAATTAAAGATGAGGACACTGCTTTATGATATTAGAGTGGCGAAGCCGGCTTTCGACATCAAAGAAGGTGTATTTTATAATAAGCTTGATGGCTATACAATGAAAATCGGGAAGAAGGTAAATGACACCCTGATTAAAGATATCCTCATCTATGAACACAGTTATAATTTGCAGGACCAGGTCATTACAGCTGAAGAAGGAGTGATGACAGTTTCTTCAGATCGCCGATTTCTCTATTTTGATTTGAAAAATGGATGGCGTTATCATGAAAAAGGTCCCGCCGGCACCACTCAGACAGAGTTTTATCGTTTAGGGTTTAAGAATTATAAAAAAGTGTTTGATCTTAGTTCCTTTCAGCTTTCTAAAAGCGCAGACTCAACATTTAAGCGATACTATAAAATGCTGAGTCTTCGTCAATTGACCACTGTTGTTGATTCGCTTTCTAAAGTTTCTGATTCTACGCTTATTGCTTCCGGCAATGCACTCTCCGAAATAATCGGTATGTATTCGGAATCAATCAAAATAAAAGTCAATCATGTTATAATCCCTAATTTTTCATCAATCAGATCTTCTATACCTTATAGAATGAAAAGATCTGTTTATGCACAGGCAGAATCTAAAATCG